>JBJTTE010000220.1:0-23231 GCA_046080005.1 Erythrobacter sp. | reverse complement strand
TTGGATCAACCGAAACCGGCGCCTCGCCAAGGACGTCGAAGCCACCCTCAAATCCGCCGCAGCCTTCCTCTACGCCGCCGCCGCCATGCTCATGATCCGCCGATTGGCACGCTCTGAATGACTTTCGAAACCGACTCTGAGGCTCGGAAGCTCCATTGCACTGGCACTGGAAAGCTATGCGACCCGGCGATCGCGGGCGGCGTTCTTGAAATGTTTCACGTGAAACATTGGCGGCTATATGCGAGAGAACGGTGCTGCCATCGAAGCGCAGCGGCTGGGCTTGTTGGATTGTCCGCAGATCAGGCACCCCGCCCGTGCTTTTCGAGCCAGCCTAAAGACCGATGTATAATGAGGCGGTTATGCCCACATGCCCAACAGCGGCAAGGCCTTTTGGCGAGGCCAAAAGACAGGTGTTGGAAGAACCCGCCTCAATCTCTATCCAACAACGTGATGGCACCCAGCAAGACTGCGCTAGCGAGGGTCTAGCAGGGGTCTAGCAGCGTCTGGAAGGGCTCTGGAACGCGCAAGACCCCTCCCGAAACCAGCCAACAAATCGGCGCGAACGTAAAGCGGCGCCGCTTCGCCGTGGTTGGGTGAGGAGTGCTGCCACAGGCGGAGTATCGGCTGGCCGCAAGGATCGTGCCGTTCAGCGAGGCCAGCCGCATCACCGCCATTGCCCACGGCCAATTCAGTAATTCACCCAGTCCGGCATCGGCACGGCACCGCCCGATGCGGTAAAGCCGACACATTGCTGTTCGATCCGGGCGCCATGATTGTAGCGTCGCGGCAATCGGCCCTGGACGTGAAAACGCACCGGATCGTTCAGCGTCGCCGGCGCAGCAATGTGCACCGCAAGGTCGAGCGCGGCGATCTCATCTCCTTCCCAGCAAGAGCGGAAACAGCGCAGCTCCTTCGCGGGATCCGAAATCTCAAGGGTCAGCGAAGCAAGCTCGCAGTCATCCTCGCCCCGCTGAACGAAGCTGAGCGTCAAGCTAGCCCGATCCAGCCTGTTGAACATCTCGGCGGTTTCCATGAGCGAAGATGAAAGTTCGTAAGGCGCGATCCCGAAGCTGGCAAAAAGAAGAATACCTGTCGGTGCTTTGTCTCGCTCGCGCACCGCGTGCTGATAAGGATCGCGCCACATCGCCGCATAGAGGTGCCGCGGTGATCTGATACCTCCGGCCAATGTTCCATAGGCATAAACCGCCAATTGCTCTCCCTGATGAAGATCGGCCGCAGGGACCGGAAGCCAGGATTGCAGCGGAGAAGTGCTGCCGAGATCGTGGGTCAGCATCGCTATCGGATCCAGGGCAAGACTCTTCTTCATCGCGCGCTCTCTGCCGGGACAAGCTGTCGCTCGGTAGCAGAGCAGTGTTGAGAGAGGTTTTCGGGGTGCGCTGCGCCTATAGCCGTGGCAAGGTCACGCCCCTTTGGCCCATATATTTGCCAGCACGGTCCTTGTAGCTCGTTTCGCAGCGCTCGTTGCCCTGCAGGAACAAGAATTGGCAGGCGCCTTCGTTGGCGTAGATCTTGGCGGGCAGCGGCGTGGTGTTCGAAAACTCCAGCGTCACATGCCCTTCCCAACCCGGCTCCAGCGGGGTGACATTCACGATAATCCCGCAGCGCGCATAGGTGCTTTTGCCGAGGCAGATCACCAGCACGTCTTCCGGGACACGGAAATATTCGACCGTGCGGGCGAGCGCGAAGGAATTGGGCGGGATGATGCAGACGTCGGTTTCGCGGTCGACGAAGCTCTCGGGATCAAACTCGTTGGGATCGACCACCGAGCTATCGACATTGGTGAAGATCTTGAACTCGGGCGCAACCCGCGCGTCATAGCCATAGGACGAGAGGCCATAGGAGATCACCCCGACGCGCCGCTGCGCCTCGACAAAGGGCTTGATCATACCGTGTTCAAGCGCTTGGGCCCGGATCCATTTGTCGGAGAGAATCGGCATGCTTAGACGAATCCTCGAAGGCGCGCTCGTGAGCAAGACCGGCGGCGACGCTATCCCCCCTTTGCGTCCGGGTATCATCACGCAATTCGCTGCCGGAGGATCCGAAAATCTGGTATGAAAATCAAAGTGAGTCGATGCGAACGGCACCCGCACATCGCCGTTCGCCTGCGAAGGGAGGGGCGCGATGGGTTCGTTTCTCGAGAATTTCGCGCTGGAGGCACTTTCAGCCATCATCGGGCATGATGATGCGAACGCCTTCCTGATCAACCGGCTGGTGAAGGCGGCGCGGGGTCGACCGCATCCCTGGTCAACCAAACATGATTACATCAGTTGGACTGGTCTCACCGATCGGACCTATAATGCGCGCCTGCTTCCCGCCAATCCCTATCCGGCAACCGAAGCGCTGGGGACCCGCCGACCGCCAACTGACGAACTGGTCAAGTTGTTCGTCGCGGCGAAGGATGGTCAGGTGCATGACCGCAAGTCGACCGGCCTGTTCCCGGCTTTTGCGCAATACCTGACCGACGGCTTCATCCGCACTCATGTGTTCAACAAGCCGCGCCCCGAGGAACGCAAACGGACAACGTCGAACCACGAGATCGACATGAGCCCGCTCTATGGTCGCACCGAAGCGCAGACCAAGGTGCTGCGGGTCAAGAAATCCGCCACCCGGTCTGAAGGGCCAGATGAAGACCGAACAGATCCCCGGCGGCCACATCATGCCGCCGCGCCTGCTTGGTGCCGACGGCAAGCCGCGTCCCGAGTTCACCGACGCCAATGGTCAGCTGATCCTTGATGAGCCGCTTGGCTTGGACAAAATTACCGATCGCAGCACGTTGTTTGCAGTCGGCGGCGATCGCGCGAATGCCAATCCGCAGGTCGCGATGCTGAACCTCTTGTTCCTGCGCGAACACAACCGGCTGGCCGCGCTACTAGAAGCCGCCAATCCCGGCTGGGATGATGACCGGGTGTTCGAAACCGCAAGGAACATCATCATCGTGATGTTCATCAAGGTGGTGGTCGAGGAATACATCAACCACATCAACACCTCCGTCTTCCGCTTTGCGGCCGACCCCAAGGTCGCATGGGATGCCGACTGGAACCGGCCTAACTGGATGACCGCAGAGTTCAGCCTGCTCTATCGCTGGCACCCGTTGGCAACGGAAACGGTCAGCTGGGGCGGGGCACCAGTCGCGGCAGAGGGGTTTACACTCAACAATCAGGTGCTGATTGACCGCGGCCTTGCGGACGCAATGGTGCAGGTTTCCGCCAATCGCGTCGGTCGCCTCCAGATCGGCGATACCCCGTGGTTCCTCTGGGAGGTGGAACAAAAGGCCATCGAACAGGCGCGGCTCAACAATCTCGATACCTACAACCCCTATCGCGTGGCGATGGACATGGACCCGGCGAAGGACTTTGCCGATCTGGTCGGCAAGACCAGTGATCCAGTAGAAAAGGCCCGGCGCGCCAAGGTCGCAGCAGAACTCAAGCGGCTTTATGGCAAGGTCGATAATGTCGAGTTCTACACCGGCCTGTTTGCCGAACCTCCCAATGAGAACGGTCCACTGCCTGATCTCATCCTGGCGATGGTGGCGATGGACGCCTTCTCGCAGGCCCTCACCAATCCGTTGCTCAGCAAGTATATCTGGGGCGACACGGTGACTAAAGACCGCGACCGCAGGCCACAAAGCAACCGGCAGTTGGCCTTTACCGATATTGGCCTCGCGGCAATCGAAGACACCAAGACACTGCGCGATGTGTTGGTGCGCAATAGCACCAATCTCGGGCAACGCTTTGTCGGCATGACCCGGCAGGACTGGCGCCGGACGTAGCACCTGTCCGGTCGCCGGATTATGCCAACATGTCTGGCCGCGCAGCCCAGCCACGTCATGTGATGGTATTCAGCCGCGACAGGCACTAAATAGCCCAAATGGTCTTGCGTGGTTTCGTTGCTTTGGCGGTGGCCCTTGCAGTTCCGTTTGCGTCAAGCGAACGGGCCTCTCAGTCTGTTGCCGCGGCACAAACCCCAGTGCCAGCCTCGACCCCGACGTTCTATCGGGCTGAGGTTGTCGCGCGCTATCCGCATGATCCCGGCGCCTTCACGCAAGGTCTCCTGTGGCACGATGGCGCCCTCTACGAGAGCACAGGGCGGGTCGGGACCTCGACTATCCGCAAGGTTGAACTGAAAACCGGGAGAGTTGTCGCCTCCCAGAACATTCCCTCAGACCAATTCGGCGAAGGCCTGGCCTTGTGGAAGGACGAGCTGATCAGCCTGACGTGGCGGGATGGCGTGATCCATCGCTGGAACCTCAAGAACCTCAAGCGCCTGCGCAGCGATGCGGGATACCCCTATGAGGGGTGGGGTCTAACCCCCTATCAGGACATGCTGGTTGCGTCTGATGGAAGCGATCGATTGTTTTTCCTCGACCCCAATGACTACCGCGCCAAGTGGTCTGTCCGTGTCACGCTGAACGGTCGGCCCGTGACACGGCTCAACGAGCTGGAGTTGGTGGACGGCCTGATTTTCGCCAATGTCTGGATGAGCAGCTTCATCATCGGGATCGAGCCCCAAACGGGCGTGGTGCGCAAGGTCATTGACCTGCGCGAGCTGGCTGGTGCGACGACAGATGATGGTGATGCGGTCTTGAATGGCATCGCCTGGGACGCCGAGGATCGCCGCCTGTTCGTCACCGGCAAATTGTGGCCATGGCTCTATGAGGTCAAGCTGGTGGAAGGCTCTTTGCCACAATAGAGCGGTTTGGTGCCGCGGCTTGGAGGCATGTCCAGTTGGCGCAAGGTAGCGATCGAGACTTACCCCGCCGCCAGCAGGCTCGCGTTCCCTCCCGCTGCAGTCGTGTCGATACAGGTGACACGCTCGGTCGCAAAGCGCGCGAGATAGTGCGGGCCGCCTGCCTTGGGCCCGGTCCCCGACAGGCCCTCACCGCCGAAGGGCTGGCTCTCCACCACCGCGCCGATCTGGTTGCGGTTGACGTAGAAATTGCCGACTTTGGCGTGGGCCTGCACAAAGCGCCGGGTCTCGGCGATGCGGCTGTGGAGGCCGAGGGTGAGGCCATAACCGGTGGCGTTGATGTCCTCGATCACGCGGCCGAGCTCGCCCGCCTTGAAGCGCACCACGTGGAGGACGGGGCCGAAATTCTCACGCGCCAGCGCCCCAATCGAGCCGATCTCGATGATCGTCGGAGCGACGAAATGTCCGCTGGCGGGAATACCGGGCAGCCGCTCCACGGGAAGGCCCTTGGCCGCGCAATCGGCAATATGCGCCTCAAGCAGTCCCTTCGCCTCGGCATCGATGACCGGACCGACATCGGTCGTAAGCTGCGCCGGATCGCCCATTGTCAGCGCGACGAAGCCGCCGCGGATCATCTCCAGCACAGGCTCGGCGATGTCCTCCTGCAGATAGAGCACCCGCAGGGCCGAACAGCGCTGGCCCGCGCTCTGGAAGCTGCTGGCGAGCACATCGCGCACCACCTGTTCGGGCAAGGCCGAGGAATCGACGATCATCGCATTCTGCCCGCCTGTTTCGGCGATCAGCGTGGCGATCGGCCCATCGCGCATGGCGAGGGCCCGGTTGATCGCGCGGGCAGTCTCGGTCGATCCGGTGAAGGCGACGCCCGCCAAGCGCGGATCAGCGGAGATCATCTGGCCGACGTCGCCTGCGCCAGGGAGGAGCTGAAAGGCCCCGGGCGGAATGCCTGCCTTGTGACACAGCTTGACCGCGAGCGCGGCCACAAGCGGCGTCTGTTCGGCGGGTTTGGCGATCACGCTATTGCCCGCTGCCAGCCCCGCCGAAGCCATGCCGATGAAGATCGCGAGCGGGAAGTTCCAGGGGCTGATCGTGGCAAACACCCCGCGCCCGTGGAGCGAAAGCGTGTTCTCCTCGCCGGTCGGGCCGGGGAGGATTGTGGGCGCTGCAAACTGGCGGCGGGCTTCGGCAGCGTAGTAACGCAGGAAATCGACCGCCTCGCGCAGTTCGAGGACGGAATCGAGCAGCGTCTTGCCCGCCTCGCGCTGGCACAGGCTGAGGAACTCGGCGGTGTGCGCCTCGAACAGGTCTGCGGCGTTTTCGAGCAGCAGCGCCCGCGCCTCGCCGCCCAAGGCGTCCCAGCCTGGCTGGATCGCGGCGGCGCGGGCGAAGGCGGCGTCGACCTCTTGCGGAGTCGCATCGCGGCGGGTGCCGACGATCTGCGCGGGATCATGCGGCGCGGTGACGTTGACCACCGCGCCCGCGCGCGCCGCCGGGAAGGTCGGCGCAGCCTGCCACTGGCGGCTTGCGAGCGCGGTCAGCTTGCCCAGCAAAGGCTCCAGCACCAGCGGATCGGAAAGGTCGATCCCGGCGCTATTGAGCCGCTTGCCAAGAATATCCTTGGGCAGCGGGATCGCTGGATTGCGGCGCGGCTGCAGCGCGGCGAGCTCCGCCACCGGATCGCCCACCAATTCCTCGGCCGGAATGTCGGCATCGCCCATGCGGTTGACGAAGCTGGTATTGGCCCCGTTCTCGAGCAGGCGGCGCACCAGATAGGCGAGCAGCTCCTTGTGCCCACCGACTGGCGCGTAAATCCCCACCGGCGTGCGCTGGTTGCCCTTCAATGCGTGGAGCGCGTCGTAGACCTCCTCGCCCATGCCGTGGAGGCGCTGGAACTCGAAAGGTCTTGGCTGGCCTACCGCTTCGCTACTTGAGGCCAGTGCCTTGATCGCCCCGATGGTATAGGCGTTGTGGGTGGCGAAGGCCGGGCGGATCACATCGCTATGCTCGAACAGCCGCGCCGCACAGGCGAGGTAGCTGACATCGGTTGCGACCTTGCGGGTGAACACCAGGTAATCGGCATAGCCGCCCACTTGCGAGAGCTTGACCTCGCTGTCCCAATAGGCGCCCTTGACCAGCCGCACGAACAGCTTGCGCCCATGGCGCCGCGCCAGCTTGCCCGCCCAGTCGCACACTGCCACGCCGCGCTTCTGATAGGCCTGTATGGCAAGGCCAAAGCCCTCCCAACGGCTGCCATCGGGGCGGCGGAACAGATCATCATCGCGAGCCAATTCCTCGATGATGTCGAGGCTCAGTTCCAGCCGCTCGGATTCCTCGGCATCGATAGTGAAGTGGATGTCGGCATCGCGCGCCTTGATCGCCAGTGCGCGGATGACTGGGATCATCGCCGCCTTTGCTTCGTCAGCATGGAAGAGGTTGTACTTCGGGTGCAGCGCCGAGAGCTTGGCCGAAATCCCCGGCGATCCCGCGACCCCCGCCCCTGCCTCTCGCGCCAACCGTTCGAGCGCGCTTTCATAAGACTGCCGGTACTTCTCGGCATCGGCAAAGGTCATCGCCGCCTCGCCGAGCATGTCGAAGGAATGGGTGATTCCCCGCGCGCGTTCAGGCGCGGCGCGCTTCAGGGCCTCGTCGATGGTCCGACCGAACACGAACTGGCCGCCGAGGATCTTCATCGCCTGTCCGGTAGCGGTGCGGATCACCGGCTCGCCCAGCCGGTTCATCGCTCGCTTGAAGGCGCTCCCCAACCCTTTTTGCCGCGCATCGGGCGGATCGAGCACTTCGCCGGTCAGCATCAGCGAGAAGGTCGCTGCATTGACGAAGGTCGAGGTGCTTTCGCCGAGATGCTCGCCCCAGTCGATCTGGCCGATCTTGTCCTTGATCAGCGCATCCGCGGTCGCCGCATCTGGCACGCGCAGCAGCGCCTCGGCCAAACACATCAGCGCAATGCCTTCCTCGGTATCGAGGCCATATTGCTGGAGGAAGGCATCGATCCCGCTCGCTTTCTCGGCCCGCGCGCCCTCGCTTAGCGCAACCGCCAGCCGTGCCGCACGCGTGTGGCACTGCACAGCAGGAGCAGCCTGATCCAGTCGCTCGGCAATGCAGGCTTCCTCGTCCTGCCGATAGGCGCGACGCAGGTCGGTGCGGTCGATCGGAGGGGCGGCGGAATAGTCAGCCATCTGGTCTCACCTGAAAACGATTCGCGGGGGGATGCCCGACCCTCAGAGCATCGGGATGCTGCGCTTCAAGCGCAGGTTTTGCAACGCCTCTCCTTGACCACCGCCGCGCGCTGTGGCTAGCATCGCGAGACAATCAAACAGGGGGCTAACGATCGTGCGGATGTTCTGCTTCCACTGCCGCGACGGAGAAGATGGCGGACGGCTGCGCGCGATCCACCGCCCGGCGCATCTCGAATTCGTCCACGCCAATGCGCATCATTTCGTGATCGTCGGCCCCTTGAAGCGCGCCGACGGGCTGATCATCGGCTCGCTGCTGATCGTCAAGGCCGAGGATGAAGCCGCAGCGCGCGCCGTGCTGGCGGGTAGCCCTTACTTGACCGGCGGGGTGTGGCGGCTGATCCGGGTCGACGAATTTACCCCGCTGCTGGGGGACTGGGCCTAGAGCGGTTTCCGATCCGATTGCACCGGATCAACCGCTCTAGATTTCTGATTTGACGCATTTTCCGAACCGTCAGGTGATTCCACCTGACTGGAAAGCGCTCTAGGCCGCCAAGCTCAGGCGAGCGCATCCTCCGGTTGTTCGCCCCGGTTGGCCCGGTTCCATTTCACCGACGACCAGAAGGCGAGCCCGATCAGCACCGCGCCGATCAACCCGGTGATCACCTCCGAGATATGCGCGAAGGTGTTGAGGTACATGATCACGGCCAGCGCAAGGATCGCGTAGAACGCGCCGTGTTCGAGGTAGCGATATTCCGACATGGTGCCCTTGCTAACGAGGAAGATCGTCATCGAGCGCACGAACATCGCCCCGATCCCAAGCCCGATGGCGATGATGATCAGGTTGTTGGTCAGCGCAAAGGCCCCGATCACCCCGTCGAACGAGAAGCTCGCATCGAGCACCTCAAGATAGAGAAACGCCCCGAATCCGGCCTTGGCGACCTGGCCCGTGGTCGGCGTGGGTGGTTCGAGCACATGGTTGACGATCTCGACTGCGAGATAGGTCAAGAGGCCTCCGATTGCGGCAATGATGAAGGTCAGCGCGTCATCGGGTGCGAGCATGGTCGACGTCGCCCAGGTTGCCGCCAGCACAAGGCCGATGGCGACTGCCTCGATATCGGCGACTTTGGAGAGGGGGCGCTCGATAGCCTCGATCCAGTTCACTTCCTTGTCCGCGTCAAAAAAGTACTTGAGTCCGACCATGCCAAGAAAGGCGCCGCCAAAGCCCATCAGGCCAATATGCGCGCTGGAGACAATGCGCTCATACTCGGCCGGCTCGTTGAGCGCGAGCTTGAGCGCTTCGATGGGGCCGAGGCTGGCGGCGATCATCACAATCACCAGCGGGAAGACAATCCGCATCCCGAACACCGCAATGGCGATCCCCCAGGTGAGAAACCGCTTCTGCCAAACCGGGTCCATGTCCTTGAGCACCGAGGCGTTGACCGCGGCATTGTCGAACGACAGCGAGACTTCAAGCACGGCCAGCACCGCGCAGATCCAAACCATCGCCAGCACCCCATTGAGCGTGCCTGTCAGCGCCCAGCCGTACCATGCGCCGAGGGCCAGACCGAACGCCGTAAACGCCAACGACCCGCCAAAGTGCTTGAACATCGAGATTCCCTATTCATCGGCCCGCAGCCGGTCATATCGGCTGCGGCCATAATGGGGCTTCGGCAGCGAAGCTAGAGGCCGAAGCTGCCCTTTAACCCGTCGATTACATATTGCTCGGCAAGCGCTGACAGCAGCACCCCGAGCAGGCGGGTAATCACCGCCTCGACCCGGTCGCCCAGCAAGCGGATCAGCGGCCTTGCAGCGACGAGTGCCGCGCCGGTCATGGCCAGCACCGCAAGAAGCGCGGCGAGCACTTCGAGCGATTGCGACAGTCCCTTCGCCTCGTTCATCAGCAGCATAACCGCCGCAATCGCCCCCGGTCCGGCCAGCATCGGCATCGCCATCGGGAAGACCGAGACATCCTCGATTTCAGGGGTGGCGGCGACCTTTTCGGCGCGGCTTTCACGGCGCTGGGTGCGCTTTTCGAAGACCATGTCGAAAGCGATGAAAAACAGCATCAGCCCGCCCGCGATACGGAACGAATCAAGGTCGATATGGAGCGCGCCGAGCAAGTCCTCGCCGAACAGCGCGAAGACGAGCAGGATGATCGAAGCAATCCACGTCGCCCGCAAAGCCATGCTGCGCGATTGCTGCGGCGTCGCGCCCTTGGTGAGGCCTGCGTAAATAGGCGCGCATCCCGGTGGGTCGATCACCACAAAAAAGGTGATGAAGGCAGAAACGAAGAGTTCGGGCAGGATCATGACGCGCTCGCAGATGGGGAGAGCGCCCCCTCACGTCAATTGCCGGTCGGCACAAGACCTAGTTCGATCGGGGTCACCCATCGGCCCTGATAAAAATAGTCTGCTGCCGCAAAGCGAGTGCCATCGGCGCGGTGTTCCCAGCGCCAGCGCAGCGTGCCATCGCGCGACAGCCGCGCGTCTTCCTTGCCTTGCTCGCCAATCGCAAGCGCCGGGGGCGGCGGAGGCGGAGCGCCAGGGCGCGGGCAGGTGGCGACCAAGCCCTGCACCGTATCGAGCTCGGTGACCACGATATCGCCCGGCTCCACCGCCTTACGGGGTGGAGGCTGCGGCACATCGTCACCGCCTGCATCGTAAATGTAGCGATAGGAATTGTCCGGCTGGCGTTCCCAAACGGTCACGAACCCCCCAACTGTGCCATTGGGATTACGGTAGCGCCCCTTGCTGACGGCGAGCGCCCCGTCGCAGCTCATCACCACGGTGCGCGCCTCCCACTGCACCGCCTCGGGCGGATCGGTTTGCGTGGCAAGCCAGGGTTCGATCAGGAACGGGCCGCTGCCACCGTGGAGCAAGGCGCCCGGTGCGGCAAACTGGCGGAAGGCGGTCCACTGCCCCTGTTTGCGCGCGGCGCGGGAGAAGGCCAGTTCCGCCGCGACGATTGTGCTCGGCTGCGCAGAACCGGGCGCGCCTGTCAGCACTTTGTTGATCATGGCGACCTGTCGCTTGTTGGGCTTGGGCGGCCCTCCGCTGCCGCTGCAGGCAGCAATCGCAAGGGGAATCGCGAGAATCAGGGTGGAGGAGAACAGCCGCATTCAAAGCTCCATTCGGACCGGGCTTGGCTAGGCCGTGATTGTCCCGCCGCCGCGCGCGAAAGTAAAGCGCCGCGCTT
This sequence comes from Erythrobacter sp., assembly GCA_046080005.1. Lineage (GTDB taxonomy): Bacteria > Pseudomonadota > Alphaproteobacteria > Sphingomonadales > Sphingomonadaceae > Erythrobacter. The sequence continues at coordinate 12,117 of JBJTTE010000220.1, read as the reverse complement.
GGCCAAGCTCAACGCGCACAGCACACTGTCAGATCGCCTCCGGCGGGGCCAGCCCCGCATCCCGGTATGCCGCTACCAGCGTATTCCTCAGCAGGACGGCAATTGTCATCGGCCCAACCCCGCCCGGCACCGGGGTGATCGCGCCGGCCACCTCCAGCGCCTCGGCAAAGGCCACGTCACCCACCAGCCGCCCCTTGGCCTTGCCCGCTTCGGGCGGCAGGCGGTTGATGCCGACATCGATCACCGTCGCACCCGGCTTGATCCAGTCTCCGCGCACCATCTCGGCACGGCCCACAGCGGCGACCACGATATCGGCGCGGCGCACGACTTCCGGCAGGTTTCGGGTGCGGCTGTGCGCGATGGTCACGGTGGCATGGGCATCAGTGAGCAGCTGCGCCATCGGCTTGCCGACAATGTTTGACCGGCCAAGCACCACCGCCTCCAGTCCCGACAGATCGCCCAAACGGTCTTGCAGCAGCATCAGGCAGCCCAAGGGCGTGCAGGGGACAAATCCCGGCTGGCCCACGCTGAGGCGGCCGGCATTGATAACGTGGAACCCGTCGACATCCTTGTCCGGGTCAATCGCAGCGATGACCGCCTGTTCGTCGAGCCCGGCTGGCAAGGGAAGCTGCACCAGGATGCCGTCCACTTGCGGATCGCCATTGAGCTGCTCGATCAGCGCGAGCAGCGCCGCAGCAGATGTGGTTGGCGGCAGGCGATGCTCGAAGCTCGCGATGCCCGCTTCCTCGCAGGCCTTGGCCTTGGCGCCGACATAGACCTGGCTCGCCGCATCATCGCCGACCAGCACTACTGCGAGGCCGGGCCGCCGCCCAGAGGCTTTCGCAAATTCCGCCGCCGCCGTGCCGATCCTTGCGCGCAGGCCTTCGGCAAAACCCTTCCCGTCGATCCGCGCCGCTGCCCCCATTACCGCAGCGCGCCCTGCAGCACATAGGCGACCGCGTTGAGCAGCATGATGAATACCATCGGCGAGAAGTCGATCGCGCCGGTATCGGGCATGACCTTGCGGATCGGGCGCAGCGCGGGCTCGAACAGGCGGCTCAGCGCATCGTGCGCCGCATAGGCGAACTGGTTGCTCGGGCTGACGACGTTGAAGGCAAACAACAAGCCGATGATAAACCAGATGATCAACAGCATATTGGCGGTGTTGAGCACCATCAGGAAGATCTGGAGAAATGCGTCAGCCATAGCGAACCGGTTCCATTGCTTCGGCGCGGCGTGGCGCTGGCGAGCCACGGAGCGCTGGTTTGTCCCTTGGTGAGGCGTATTAGCCTGTTAATACGCCCCGCGCCACACCTCAGTTGATCCCCCTGTGGCGATCAGGCCCGCACCAGCGTTCCTGCACCCCGCGCGGTAAAGAACTCGAGCAGCATGGTGTGGCCGACCCGGCCATCGAGCACCACGGCTGCCTCGCAGCCCGATTTCACCGCAGCAACACAGGTCTCAAGCTTGGGCACCATCCCCCCACGGATCACGCCGTCCGCGCGCAGCCGCGCGATATCATCAGGGGTGAGATCCGTGAGCAGCTGGCCCTCGCCGTCGAGCACGCCGGCCACGTCGGTCAGCAGGAACAGCCGCGCCGCGCCGAGGGCCGCTGCGATCGCGCCCGCCATGGTATCAGCGTTGATGTTATAGGTCGCGCCGTCATCGCCCGGCGCGATCGGGGCGATCACCGGGATCATCCCGGCAGCAACCATGGTGTCGATCACCGAGGTATCGACCTGGGCTGGCTCGCCAACAAAGCCGAGATCGACCACCTGCTCGATATTGCTGTCGGGTTCGCGGGTGGTGCGGGCGACCTTGCGCGCGGTCACCAGCCCGCCGTCCTTGCCGGAAATGCCGATCGCCTTGCCCCCGGCGGCGGCGATCCAGCCGACCAACTCCTTGTTGATCGCGCCTGACAGCACCATTTCCGCGACCTTGGCGGTGGCGGCGTCGGTGACACGCAGCCCGTCAACAAAGGTGCTCTCCACCCCCAAGCGCCCGAGCATCTCGCCGATCTGCGGGCCCCCGCCATGGACCACCACCGGGTTGATGCCGACCGCCTTAAGCAACACAATATCCTCGGCAAAATCGCGCGCCGCCTCGGGATCGCCCATCGCGTGGCCGCCATATTTCACCACAAAGGTCCGCCCGGCATAGCGCTGGAAATAGGGCAGCGCCTCGATCAGCACTTCGGCTTTCGCGAGATCGGGCGTGTCGGCCCGGGGGTAGGTCTGTTTGTCGGTCACCAGCATCATGTCCCGGCGCGCCTCAGGCGCATAACGCGCCGCGCCCTAGCCGCTTGCGGGGCTGCGGCCAAGCTGCTTGGTGACAAATTGCCAGCTGCAACTAGGTATTTGTGCAAGATCGTGTTACAAAGCTGCGTCATTGCGGAACAAATATGAGCGACGATCTCGAAGGTAGCCAGCCAAGTGACCCACCCGAGGGCGGGCGGCGGCAAGAAGACCGGCGCAAGGCACAGGTCCCCTTTGATGGCCCGGACTGTCGCAAAAGTGATCGCCGATCGGGCACCGACCGCCGGACCACACTTCGCACCAATAGCGGCGAATAAGGCCCTCTAACCGGCCGCACGATAGGGGTTGCGGGTGAGGCATCGCCTGGTCCCCCACCCGCATAGGCCTATGAAACGGCTGCGTTTTCCAGCATTGCCGCAATCTCGTCGAGGAGGTGCAGCCGCTCCCGCTTGAGCGTTTCAAGCCGCTCGTCACTGGCCGCTTCGATCTCGGTTTCGATCCGGTGGACGGCGCGGTTCACCACATGGTGCCGCTCGGCCAGCCGCGCGAAATGCGCGTCGTTCAGCTTCAGCCGGTGAAGCGCTGCGGCATCCGCGGGGAAGATATCGGCGAGTTCGTTGGGGGTGTGAGCAGACATGTGGTTCTCCCGGATTGCTGCTGCATCCTAAGCCGCTGGGCCGGCGGCGTATTTGATCGGGATCAAGATCGCCGCAAAGCCGGGTCTGGGAGAGGCTGGAGGGGGTCTAACCGGGGTCAAGGCAGGGCTAGCGGTGGCCTAAACCGGGGCTAAATCGCGCTGATTTTCATCTATATTACTGTAATAATTGATCTTTCTTCGCGGACAGCCCGCGCGGAGCCAAATCACCCACGATTCCGCCGCGCGCCGCATCGGGGATAATCCCGCAGGCCACCTTTAGGAAAGCCCGGGGGCTGCGTTAGCCCGTTCTTGAGGTTTGGCTGCGCAGGATGTCCTCTATGGGCAAGATTATTCGCTTCCCTAGCACCGCGCGAACGCCGCGCTGGACCAGGTCGAGCGCCTATCGACCGCCGATCAAGCGCCGCGCGAACACGCCGCAAAGCGCCCTCTGGTCCGGGCGTGGTTTTATCGCGCTGCTGATCGGCCTGCCGCTCGCGGCCTTTACCGCCGTGCTGCTGCTGCCTCTGGCCGATGGCCCGGAGGAGGCAGGTGCGAAGAGTCTCGCCATGGTGGCAAGCGATAGCCCGCCCCGCAGCGCCGCCACGCTCGATGCCGAACAGCCCGAGATCGCCGCCGTCTCAGCGGGCAGCGATAGCGGAGCCGGGGCCAGCGGCACAGGCGACCGCGAGCGCGCGCGCTTCGGCCTGTGCTCGGGCGCGGTGCGGGTGACCTGCGTGGTCGATGGCGACACCATCTGGTATCGCGGCACCAAGATCCGCATCGCCGATCTCGACACCCCCGAGGTGAGCCAACCCGCCTGCGCCAACGAAGCCGCGCTGGGCCGCCGCGCCACGCTGCGCCTGCAAGCGCTGCTCAACGCCGGACCGTTCTCGCTGGAGCCGAACCCCGAAGGGCGGAGCGAGGACAAATACGGCCGCACCCTGATGCTGGTCACCCGCGACGGCGCAAGCCTCGGCGCAGTGCTGGTGCGCGAGGGGCTGGCGGAAGAGTGGGGCGGGCCGAAGCGGACGTGGTGCTGAGGGGGTGCATTCCATCCACATTCTCGTCACCCCGGCCTTGCCTGCCCCGCCCCGGCCTGGAGCCGGGTCCCCGCTGCCTTCGGGCGCGGCGAGGGAAGAAGCGGGGTCTCGGGTCGAGCCCCGGAAGACGGTTGGGCCTGATGATGCACGACGACGCGCTGGCACGGGGCGACGAATTCGGCGTGGCTCATGTCGTTTTTGGCAGGTTCAGGCTAGTCGATATGGCCTGCGTTCCTGAGCAAATTCGTCTGATCCACACTCTTCGGCTTGAAGGAAACAAACTCCCGGTAGCCCAAACTCAGTCCCAAGCTACCGACCAAGTCTCGATCTGTTTCAGAATAAAGAATTGCGATGCCTCGCGGAGCCAGAAAGTCCCTTGCGCCTCCGTTTCGCCTGATGCGCTTCATGAAGTCGTCTTGCGCCGCGATGCTAGCTATAACCACTCGAGATACCGGTAACTGCGTGCATGCTTCGAAAAGACGCGCCAGCCGTTCTGAGCCGCCTTTCGGCTGCATGATATGCCCGCGGGTCGTCTCGTCGATCAATGACCAGAAGTTCGGGGTGTAATGAAAGTCTTGGGCAAGCCACCAGATATTGGCTCGCCCTGCGGCTGAAAACGAAGTCTTGGCATCGCGGTTCAGGCCGCCGCGCAGATAGGCTGGTCGTGCCCGAACCAGACCCACGGCGCATGTGGAGTCTGCTTCGTTAACGCGCAGGAGGACACACAATTGGTCAATGGCCTCAGGAGGGATCATCCAGCCCGAGGCACCGCCCGTGGTCGATTTGACATCGACCTCCCGGCCGCCAATCAGCAGATCAAGCGCAACGCCTTTGGGAACACCGAGCCAATCGCGCAGAAGTATCTCGAACTTGGTGCCAAGATAGGTTTTTTCTGTCTTTTCATGATCCGACAGAAAATATCGGCCCGTTCGGGCCGTATCAATCACTTCGTCGATGGCTGAGCGGAAGAACGAACGCAGCCTTTCGACGAACCTGTCGCGCCCACCCACAGCCTGAAGAAGTTCTGCCTCAAGCCGACGGACATTGGCATGGTCAGGATGATCCTCACCGAGAGGTTGGTAGCCGTCGTCCTCAAACAGCTTCAAGCGACAGCTCTTACCTTGGAATAGGCCTTCATCGCCAATGCATCCCTGATCTTGCTGGCCACCGCACGCGCCACAGGCGGCGGGAAGGCATTTCCGACTTGCCGGTAGGCGGTCGTCTTGCGCCCATAGAACTGCCAGTCGGCCGGAAATCCCTACAACCGAGCCACCATTGGGACGGTTAAGCGTGGCATCCCGCAAAAATCCGCTTCCGGCGCGCTTTCAGCGACTGTGCGCCCCTCGACGCCGAGCACGGCCCACGCCTTGCGTGCGCGGGTCGGGCCGAGGTCAGGCCCACCATGCTTCTTTGAGCCGCCGACGATGGTGGGCGCAATGTCGTTGGCCCCCTTGGCCCAGCGTGCGGCTCCAGCCCAGCCGTTGGTAGCCATCATGTCCTTGAGCACTTCGCCAACGGTCGGCGGGTTCTGCGGCAAGACTTCGGGCCATTCGAACCCATCGGTGTATTGCCGCTTCAGGGCCACGATCACCACACGTGGCCGCAACTGCGGTACGCCAAAGTCGCTGGCATTCAGCAATCGCCAATCGACAACATAGCCAAGCTTCTTGAACTCCGCTTTCAGATGCAGGCGATATTCTTCAAACACGGGCGAGAGAAAGCCGCGAACGTTTTCGATCATCACCGCCTTAGGCTTGATCTCGTCGATCAGGCGAAGGGCTGCCGGGAACCGATTGCGCTCATCCAGATCGCCAAGCTGTTTGCCAGCTACAGAAAAGGGCGGGCAGGGCAGTCCGCCTGCCATCAGGTCAACGCCGTTGAACGAACGCCCGTCAAAGCCGTTCATGTCTGCACAGCGCACGTCCCAATTGGGACGATTGAGGCGCAGGGTTTTGCAGTAGTCGGTCTCAATCTCAACTAAGGCGGCGTGTTCGTAGCCTGCCTGCTCGAGACCCAAAGCCTGTCCGCCAGCGCCAGCGCAAAATTCAATCGAATGCATGCGATACTCCCCTTTTGTGTATCGCTATGTTCTTAATTCGTTCTAGTCAATCGAGTGGGTCCATATTGGAGCCACTCGATCTCACCTCTACTCCGCAGCCTCAGCCCCAAACAGCCCAGCCTCAGCCTCAACGCCCTCGCCCGGCTCATTAGCCGCCTTCGCCTTTTGCCGCTTGTCAAAGCTCGACCACACGGTGTTCCAGTCGCCGCGGGTCGCGCCCTTTGAGTATTCCGTCGCGCGGGTTTCGAAGAAGTTGGCGTGTTCCACCCCGTTCAGCAGCGGGGCGAGCCACGGCAGGGGGTGTTCTTCGATCATGTAGATCTCTTGCAGGCCCAGCTGCTTCAGGCGCCAGTCGGCGATGTAGCGGATGTAGCGCTTGATCTCCTTGGCGCTCATGCCGTTGACCGGGCCCATTTCGAAGGCGAGGTCGATGAAGGCGTCTTCCAGCCGCACGGTCTTCTGGCAGATGTCGATCAGGTCTTCCTTGACCGCCTTCGTGAGGCACTGCCGTTCTTCGCAGAAGGTGTGAAACAGCTTGATGATGCCTTCGCAGTGCAGGCTTTCATCGCGCACCGACCAGCTGACGATCTGCCCCATGCCCTTCATTTTGTTATAGCGCGGGAAGTTCATCAGCATGGCAAAGCTGGCGAAGAGCTGGAGCCCTTCGGTAAAGCCGCCAAACGCGGCGAGCGTGCGGGCGATATCCTCGTCGGTATCGACGCCGAACTTGCCGAGGAAATCGTGCTTGTCCTTCATTTCCTCATATTCGAGGAAGGCGCTGTATTCCGCCTCGGGCATGCCGATGGTGTCGAGCAGGTGCGAGTACGCCGCGATGTGCACTGTCTCCATATTGGAGAAGGCGGCGAGCATCATCTTCACCTCGGTGGGCTTGAACACCCGGCCGTAATTGTCGTGGTAGCAGTTTTGCACTTCGACATCGGCCTGAGTGAAGAAGCGGAAGATTTGCGTGAGCAGGTTGCGCTCGTTCTCGGTGATCTTCTGCGCCCAGTCACGGCAATCCTCGCCCAGCGGCACTTCCTCGGGCATCCAGTGGATCTGCTGCTGGCGCTTCCAGAAATCATAGGCCCAGGGGTACTGGAAGGGCTTGTAGGTGTTGCGGGCTTCGAGCAGCGACATCGGCAAATTACTCCAATCACATATTCAATATAACAGATAGGCAGGCAAGGCCCGCGCGGATTCAGATGAGGCGGTCAGGGCGCGTAGACGAACACGATGATCGCGCAGAAGGGTGCGAGCATCGAGACCATCGCAATGTGGATCATCGCGGCGTTGCGGCCGTGGCCGGGGACATTGCGCCGCAGCTCGCGGATCGCACTGACCGCGAACCAGGCGCTGACCAACAGGCCGATAATTCCCACTACAAACGGCACCATCATGTTCGCTTGTCCCTCTTGATCGCAGGCGTTGCGCGCGGCGCGGACGGGGTGGCCTCGGCGCGCCGCACCCGCATGCTTACTGGCAGCTCAGGCATTCCTCGTAATCAGTCTGCCCGCCGCTGGCGGAAAGCTCGATCTTGGCGAGTTCGGTGGTGTTGTCGGCCTCCACCCCGCCGACAAAGCCGGCGCGCTGCACCGACTTGGAGCGCAGGTAGTAGAGCGACTTGATGCCCTTCTCCCACGCCTGGAAGTGGAGCATCATCAGATCCCACTTGTCGACATCGGCGGGGATGAACAGGTTCAGCGACTGGGCCTGATCGATATAGGGCGTGCGGTCAGCGGCGAATTCGAGCAGCCAGCGCTGGTCGATCTCGAAGCTGGTCTTGTAGACCGCCTTTTCCTCCGGCGTCAGGAAGTCGAGGTGCTGGACGCTGCCGCCGCGCTCAAGGATCGAATTCCAGACATTGGTCGAGTTCTTGGCCTTCTGCTCGAGCAGCTTTTCAAGATAGGGGTTCTTGACGATGAAGCTGCCCGACAGGGTCTTGTGGGTGTAGATATTGGCCGGGATCGGCTCGATGCAGGCCGAGGTGCCGCCGCAGATGATGCTGATCGAGGCGGTGGGCGCGATCGCCATTTTGCAGCTGAAGCGCTCCATTGCGCCCATGTCGGCCGCATCGGGGCACGGCCCGCGCTCCTGGGCGAGCAGCATCGAGGCTTCCGAGGCCTTGGCGTGGATGTGCTTGAACATCTGCAGGTTGAGCGCCTTGGCCATCGCGCTTTCGAGCGCGACGCTTTTCTGCTGGAGATAGGAGTGGAAGCCCATCACCCCGAGGCCGACGCTGCGTTCGCGTGAGGCGGAATATTTGGCGCGGGCCATCTCGTCGGGCGCGCGGTCGATATAGTCCTGCAGCACGTTGTCGAGGAAGCGCATCACGTCCTCGATGAAGAGCTTGTCGCCCTTCCACTCTTCCCAGGTCTCGAAGTTGAGCGAGGAGAGGCAGCACACCGCGGTGCGATCATTGCCGAGGTGGTCGATCCCGGTCGGCAGGGTGATTTCCGAGCACAGGTTCGAGGTCGAGACCTTGAGCCCGAGATCGCGGTGATGCTTGGGCATCATGCGGTTTACGGTGTCGTTGAAGACGATATAGGGCTCGCCGGTCGCCAGCCGGGTCTCGACCAGCTTCTGGAACAGCGAGCGCGCATCGACCTTGCCGCGCTCCGACCCGTCGCGGGGGCTGCGCAGGGTGAATTCGGCCCCTTCGCGCACCGCGTTCATGAACTCGTCGGTCACAAGCACGCCGTGGTGGAGGTTCAGCGCCTTGCGGTTGAAGTCGCCCGAGGGCTTGCGGATTTCGAGGAACTCCTCGATCTCCGGGTGGCTGATGTCGAGATAGCACGCTGCCGAGCCGCGCCGCAGCGAGCCCTGGCTGATCGCCAGCGTGAGCGAATCCATCACCCGCACGAAGTGGATGATGCCGCTGGTCTTGCCATTGAGGCCAACCGGCTCGCCGATCCCGCGCACGCCGCCCCAATAGGTGCCGATCCCGCCGCCCTTGGAAGCGAGCCAGACATTCTCGTTCCAGGTGCCGACGATCCCTTCAAGGCTGTCTTCGACCGAGTTCAGGTAGCAAGAGATCGGCAAGCCGCGATTGGTGCCGCCGTTCGACAGCACGGGCGTCGCGGGCATGAACCACAGGTTCGAGATATAGCCGTAGAGCCGCTGGGCGTGATCCTGATCGTCAGCATAGGCATCGGCAACGCGGGCGAAGAGATCCTGATAGGTCTCGCAGGGCAGCAAATAGCGATCGGTCAGGGTATCCTTGCCGAAATCGGTGAGGCGCGCGTCGCGGCCCGCGTCGGTGACGATGGTGAAGCGGCGCTCGTTGACCTTCTTGGTATCGCCCTTGCTGGCCGCCTTGGCGACCTCGGCCATAGCGCCCGCGAGCGCCTCGCCCGCCTTGGCAGCGATCAGCGCTTCAGAGCCGGCATCGGTCTTGTTCATCGTCACGGCCCTTTCATCCCCTCCCCGCGCGGCGGCAGTGCTGGGCACATCCCCTTCGTTGATCACCTCACCCGGCACATTGTCGCTCGCTTTGAAATCCATCTCTCTGTCCCACTTTGTCGCCCGAATCATCCCTATGACACAAGCGTCATGTTCCGATTCTATTCTATACCGACGGGTCCACAGACTTGCCAACAGCCGGGTGCTTCACCGGGTGCGTAGGCTGGTCTGTTTATCCCGTTCGCCGCTCTTCAAGGACACCCGCGCCGGAGCGAATCTGACCCTGGTTCGCCCGCGCAGGGCGGCAGAGGATTCACCAAGGCTTGGGGGTCCGAATTGCGCCGAACCACTAGATGATGAATCAGCTACGAATCCGCGTCAACGGCTGATTAACCACGTAGTTGCCGTGACAACCGCGTTTCAAGGTCGTGTCAGGCGCGTGTCAGAGGCGCGACGCGTGGACAAAGCTGGAGTCGCGCGGCCCGCAAGCCCCTTATTGAATCTGTGAAGAAAAATATGGTGATTAAATCATTCGAATCCACCCGTGGATCTTTCGCGTGGGGGGCTGAATGATTGTTGCGCGGGCGGGCAATTGATGGCTGCGGCAGGTGGCCGGTTTGGCGTCGCCAGTAGCGGAAAGCAAAAGGCCCGCTGGCGATGCCGCAGCGCGCACTGCGCCGATATTCTCAGCTAGCCTGATCTGTCGTCACTATGGTTCTGCGCGGCCTTTATGGTATGATCGCATCGTGTTCTCTTGGGGGAGAAGGATCATGCGCTACACCCTACCAGCGGCCCTCATGCTTGGCGGTGTGGGCTGCGCTGTCATGGCTCTGTCGGTCCCTGCCATATCCCAGCCCGCCGCGCCTGGTCCGGTGCGCTACGCCATGGACGCCGCGACGATGAGCGGCATGGGAGCGATGGCTGGCGGCGGCGGTATTGGCGCGATGATGAGCATGATGCGCGGCGGCCCGCCCGAGGCGGTGCGGTCGCTTTCGCTGCACCACGGCGCAAGCACGACTGCGCCCAAACCGCAGGCCGATCACTTCATGCCCAAAGGCGCAGGCCTTGGGGCGTCAGTGCAGCTGCTACCCCAGACGAGCGGCGAGGCTAGCGGTGCGCCCGTTTTCGAGCGCCCGAGCGGACGGCTGCTGCTCTACTGGGGCTGCGGGGCGCGGGCGCCGAAGGGCCAACCGGTGGTGATCGACTTTGCCAAGCTTGCCGCCGGCCAGATACCGCCGGGCCTGTTCATGGGCGGGGTTGATCTCCCGGAGGACTGGCAGCTCAGCGTGTCCAGCAGCCGCACCTATACGACTTGGCCGCATGGCAAGGACAACAAGACCGTGCCCGCCAAGGGCTCGCTCGTTGGCACACACAGGATTACGGCGAATTACGCCAAGGAGATCAACTTCACGCTGGCCGACGACTTTATGCCACCCCTGCAGGCTAACCTTGGCGCTGCGGCGGGCGGTGCTAGCCAACTTGCTTGGACGGGGCTGGATAAGGCGACCGGCTATTACGCCTGGGCATTCGGTGCGAAGGATGCCGGGCGCGGCGGCACGCCGACAGAAATGGTGTGGTGGGCCTCGTCAAAACAGCAAGCCTTTGGCGGGCCGCTGTGGGACTGGGTCTCGCCGGCAGGGGTGCGCAAGCTGATTGCCGCCGGAACCGTGATGCCGCCCGAGCAGCGCGACTGCATGATCCCCGCAGAGGTCATCAAGGCGAGCGGCGAGGGGATGATAGTCAACCTCCAAGCCTATGGCCCGCAGGCCGATTTCGCCTATCCGCCGCGTCCGGCGGATACCCGCAAGGCCTGGAACCCCGAGTGGATTGCGCGTGTGCGGTTTCGCTCTTCGACGATGCTGATCCCGGGCATGGAGGGCATGGCTGGCGGCATGAGCCAAACCGATACCGGCACGGGTGAGCAGGAAAAGCCGCCCAAGCGCAAGTGCAAGGGATTGAAGGGTATCGCAGAACGCGCCGCGGGCCTGTGCGAATGAGGCTCTAGTCGGGTGGGGGCGGACGCTAGGTCCAACCATCCAACCCAAGTCTCCGCTGGCAGCGGTGGCCCGTCGCTATCGCAAAAACTTCCTGGCCGGTCTGACCCGTCCCCCGGCATCACCTGACCTGACGAAAGTCTTTCCGTCCCGCGTTGCAATTCCATGACGCCGCGCTAGGCGATGGGAGCCAAGCGCCAACGGGGATTCGCGTTCCATGAAAATCATGTCCGGCAATTCAAACCTGCCGCTCGCCCGCGCGATTGCGGCCTATCTCGAAATCCCGCTCACCGATGCCAGCGTGCGGCGCTTTGCCGATGAGGAAGTTTTCGTCGAGATCCACGAGAACGTGCGCGGCGAGGATGTGTTCGTGGTCCAGCCGACCAACTATCCGGCGAATGACAACCTGATGGAGCTATTGATCTGCATCGATGCGCTGCGCCGCGCTTCGGCCAAGCGGATCACGGCTGTCGTGCCCTATTTCGGCTATGCCCGGCAGGATCGCAAACCGGGCCCGCGCACGCCGATCTCGGCCAAGCTGGTCGCCAACCTCATCACCGAGGCCGGGGCTGACCGGGTGCTGGCGGTCGACCTTCACGCCGGGCAGATCCAGGGCTTCTTCGACATCCCGACCGACAACCTCGTCTCCGCGCCGGTGTTCGTGAAGGACATCCAGCAGAACTTCAAGGAGCGCGGCCACGACCTCGTGATCGTCTCGCCGGACGTCGGCGGC
>JBJTTE010000219.1:0-8487 GCA_046080005.1 Erythrobacter sp. | reverse complement strand
TCATCGCCGACGTCGCCGAGCTGGCAGGTGCAGATCCCACGCCTGCCCTTGGCGACACCTCTTCCCGGATGCCTTGGTGGTCACGGTCAGTCGATTCGACTTACCTGACCGGCAAGCGCGTCTTCATCTTCGGCGATGCCACCCATGCCGTCGCCGCAGCCCGCATCGCGCGCGAGGAGCTGGGTTTCGAAGTGTGCGGCCTTGGCTGCTACGACCGCGAATTCGCCCGCGATATCCGTGCCGAGGCCGCGCGCTGCGGCGTGGAACCGCTGATCACCGATGACCACCTGGCGGTCGAGGATGCCATCGCCGCCGCTGCGCCCGAACTGGTGCTCGGCACCCAGATGGAACGCCATATTGCCAAGCGCCTCGGTTTGCCCTGCGCGGTGATCAGTGCACCTGTGCACGTGCAGGATTTCCCTGCCCGGCATAGTCCACAGATGGGGTTCGAAGGTGCGAACGTCATCTTCGACACCTGGGTACATCCGCTGGTAATGGGGCTGGAAGAACATCTGCTCACCATGTTCCGCGAGGACTTCGAGTTCTCGGACGAGGCGGGCGCATCGCACCACGCGGCGCACAGCCCGCGCAAGGCGACGATCGAGGCAGTTTCGGAGGCACCGGTAGCAGACATCCCCGCTCCCGCCCCAATCCAGGCCGAAGACTCGCTCTGGACGGCTGAGGCCGAACGCGAGCTCAAGAAAATTCCCTTCTTCGTGCGCGGCAAGGCGCGCCGGAACACCGAAAATTTCGCCGCTGCCGAGGGACGGGCGCGGATTGACCTTGAAACCCTCTACGATGCGAAAGCTCATTATGCACGGTAGCGTCCCCTCCGCTTCCTCGCTTGACCCCCACGCACCCGTAAGGGTGGTTATTGTTACGCTCGACAATCACCTGAAGGGCGCAGTTGACCGGGCACAAGCAGCGCTCGCGAAGGAGGGGATCGACCTCAGCCTCCATGCCGCGAGCGAATGGGCCAGCGATGCGGCGGAGTTGGAAAGCGTCAAGGCAGCCATCTCCGACGCTGATATCGTCATCGCGACGATGCTGTTTCTTGACGATCACATCCGCATGATCCTTCCCAGCCTCGAAGCGCGGCGCGAGGCGTGCGATGCGATGGTTTGCCTGATGAGTGCAGGCGAGGTGGTGCGTCTGACCAAGATGGGCGGCTACCGCATGGATGCGCCCGCCAAAGGCCCGCTGGCGCTGCTCAAGAAGCTGCGCGGCAATGCGGGTAAGGCTGGCAAGCCAGGTGGCAATTCGGGCGCAGGGCAGATGAAAATGCTGCGCCGCCTGCCCAAGCTGCTGAAGTTCATCCCGGGCACCGCGCAGGACGTGCGCGTCTATTTCCTGACCCTGCAATACTGGCTCGCAGGATCGGACGAAAACGTGGTGGCGATGGTGCGAGCGCTGATCGACCGCTATGCCTCGGGCGACCGGATGTATCGCCGCGGCATCACCAAGGCCGACGCCCCGCTCGAATACCCCGAAACCGGCGTTTATCACCCACGCACCCAGCAGCGCATCTCCGAGAGCCTTCGCCTGCTTCCGCGCGGCGAGGGACGTGAGGGCACGGTCGGGCTGATCCTTCTGCGCTCCTATCTGCTCGGCCGCGACTGCGCGCATTATGACGGCGTAATCGCCGCATTTGAGGCAGCTGGGGTCAAGGTCGTGCCAGTCTTTGCGGCCGGGCTAGACGCGCGCCCTGCAATCGAAGCCTTTTTTGTTGGTCCCGATGGTCGGCCAACGGTCGATGCGATCGTCAACCTCACCGGCTTTTCGTTGGTCGGCGGCCCCGCCTATAGCGATGCCGAGGCAGCACGCGCGGTGCTGGGCAAGCTTGATCTGCCCTATGTCGCCGCGCATGCGATCGAGTTTCAGACGATCGAAGATTGGGCGCACCGCCAGCAAGGGCTGCTGCCGCTCGAAACGACGATGATGGTCGCTCTGCCCGAACTCGACGGTTCGACCGTACCGAGCGTCTTTGGTGGCCGCGCAGGGCACACCGGCGATTTCTGTTCCGGCTGCGAGCGACATTGCGCGCACCCTCAATCGCACAAGGCCCGGCCGATGCAGGCCTGCCCCGAACGCGCCGAGGCGCTCGCCGCGCGCACGGTCAAGCTGATCCGTCTGCGCCGCGCCGAACGTGCCGCCCGCAAGCTCGCGATCGTTGTGTTCAACTTCCCGCCCAATGCAGGGGCGACGGGTACAGCCGCCTTCATGGCGGTGCACGAATCCCTCTATGCAACGCTCCAGCGCCTCAAGGCCGAGGGCTATGCCGTCGACGTCCCTGGCAGCGTCGATGCGATGCGCGACGCATTGCTCAAGGGCAATTCCGAGCGCTATGGCAGCGATGCCAACGTCGCAGCACGCATTCCCGCCGATGATTATGTGCGGCGCGAGACGCACCTCGCCGAGATTGAGGCAGCTTGGGGCCCTGCCCCCGGCAAGCAGCTTTCGGATGGCGGGCATATCCTCGTTCAGGGCGCGCATTTCGGTAATATCTTCGTCGGCGTGCAACCTGGCTTCGGCTATGAAGGCGATCCGATGCGGCTGCTGTTCGAAGGCGGTTTTGCTCCAACCCATGCTTTCAGCGCCTTCTATCGCTGGATCCGGGAGGATTTCGGGGCGCACGCGATCCTCCATTTCGGCACTCACGGCGCGCTCGAATTCATGCCGGGCAAGCAGGCGGGGATGTCGGGCCAGTGCTGGCCCGACCGGCTGATTGGCGATGCGCCGAATTTCTATCTCTATGCCGCCAACAACCCGTCCGAAGGGATGCTCGCGAAACGCCGTTCGGGCGCGACACTCATCAGCTATCTGACCCCGCCGCTGGCGCAGGCCGGTCTCTACAAGGGTCTCTCGGAACTGAAGGCGAGCGTCGAGCGGTGGCGGGCGACCATCGACGATGCGGATCATGCTGACGAACGCGCCGATCTGTGCGCGCTGATCGCTGACCAGTGTGCGGCGCTCGACATCACATACGCAGAGATCGGCGAGCTGCCCGAACGCCTCTACGAGATGGAGGAGGCTCTGATCCCGCACGGCCTTCACGTCTTCGGTCGCAATCCACAAGGGGCCGAGCGCGAAGACATGCTCGATGCGATGCTGGAAGCGGGGAGCCATGACGGCCCGACACCGGATCGCGCACGGCTCGCGGCGTTGCTCGATTCGTCGGACGAGCTCGGCGCTCTCATCCACGCGCTCGATGGCGGTTATGTCCCGCCTGCGCCGGGCGGCGATGTGGTGGTCAACCCTGACGTGCTCCCCACCGGGCGCAACATCCATGGGTTCGATCCCTTCTTGCTGCCCTCAGCCTTCGCTTGCCGGTTGGGCAGCGAGCAGGCCGAGCAGCTGATCGCCCGGCACGTCAACGGCGGTGAGCCCTTCCCGGAGAGCATCGCCATGGTGCTGTGGGGCACCGACAACATGAAGTCGGAAGGCGTGCAGATCGCACAGGCCATGACGCTGATGGGCGCACGGCCGCGCCGCGACACCTATGGTCGACTTGCCGGCGCTGAGCTCATTCCGCTCACCGAACTCGGTCGTCCCCGGATCGACGTGGTTGTGACTTTGTCGGGCATCTTCCGCGATCTTCTGCCCATGCAGACTCGCATGCTGGCCGAAGCCGCGCTGCTCGCCAGCCAGGCCGAGGACGAGGCGCCCGAAGCCAATTTAATCCGCAAGCACACGCTTGCGCAGATGGAAAAGCATGGCTGCGATCTCGAAACTGCCGCGCTCAGGGTCTTCTCCAATGCCGAAGGGGCCTACGGCGCCAACGTCAACCAAATGATCGAAGGCGGGGTATGGGCTGATCCGGCTGAGTTGGCCAACGCCTTTGCGGTCAACAAGGGTTTTGCCTACGGCGTCAGCGGCAAGCCCGTGCAACAGCGGGAACTGCTCAAGACCGCGCTCGGCACGGTCGACTTTACTTACCAGAACCTCGAGAGCATCGAACTCGGTATCAATGATGTCGACCAGTATGTCGACGGGCTCGGCGGCGTGACCCGCTCGGTGGCCCGGGCCAAGGGTGCAGAAACCCCGGTCTATATTCTCGATGCAACCCGCGGCAGCACCAAGGTGCGCACCCTTGCCGAGCAGATTGATCTTGAGGCGCGCACCCGCACGCTCAATCCCAAGTGGTTCGAGGGCCTGCTCGAACATGGCTACGAGGGCGTTCGCCAGATCGAGGGGCATGTCACCAGCACGCTCGGCTGGTCGGCCACTACGGGTCAGGTCGCGCCTTGGGTCTATCAGAAGATTTCTGAGACCTTCGTGCTCGATCCGGAGATGCGGCGCCGGCTCTCGGCGCTGAACCCCAAGAGTTCGGCGCGCGTGGCGGGCCGCCTGCTCGAGGCGTGTGATCGCAACCTGTGGGCACCCGACGAGGCCACGCTGGCTGCCTTGCGCGAGGCCAATGACGAGCTGGAGGACCGCCTCGAAGGCGTGTTCCCGGCTGAGTGAGAGAGGGATAGCTTGGATGAACCTGCATAACCCCCCTTCCCGGTTCGCTCGCCCTGACGGCGAGGGTTCGGTGCAGGTGCAGCTTGACCCGCGCGATCGGATCGGTGGGGCCAAGGTCTTTGCGGTCTATGGCAAGGGCGGGATCGGCAAGTCGACCACCTCGTCAAACCTGTCGGCGGCCTTCTCCAAACTCGGACACCGGGTGCTCCAGATCGGCTGCGATCCCAAGCATGACAGCACCTTCACGCTCACCAAGAAGCTGATGCCGACGGTGATCGACGTGCTTGAGACGGTCGAGTTCCATTCCGAGGAACTGCGGCCCGAGGACTATATGTTCGAGGGCTACAACGGGGTGATGTGCGTCGAGGCGGGCGGGCCTCCGGCGGGCACTGGCTGCGGCGGCTATGTCGTGGGGCAGACGGTCAAGCTGCTGAAACAGCACCATCTTCTCGAAGACACCGATGTGGTGATTTTCGATGTGCTGGGAGATGTCGTGTGCGGCGGATTTGCTGCGCCGCTGCAACATGCCGAACGTGCCATCGTGGTTGCTGCCAATGACTTCGATAGCATCTTCGCAATGAACCGGATCGTGGCGGCGATCGGCGCAAAGTCGAAGAACTATGACGTTCGCCTCGCAGGCGTGGTCGCCAACCGCAGCCGCGAGACCGACGAGATCGATCGTTTCTGCGGCGCTATCGGGATGCAGCGCCTCGCCCACTTCCGCGATGTCGACGCCATCCGCCGGTCGCGCCTGAAGAAGTGCACCTTGTTCGAAATGGGCGATGATCCCGAGGTGGTGCAGGCTCAGAATGAATATCTGCGGCTCGCGCAAATGCTCTGGGACGGAGTCGAACCTTCGGCGGCACAGCCAATGAAGGACCGCGATATTTTCGATTTCCTGGGGTTCGAGTAATGGCGACCCGGCTTCCTTCAGACTACGATACCCGCCGCGAGGCGCTGGCGACCTATTTCGATAGCACAGCCCGTCAGGCATGGATCGACCTGACCTCGGATGCGAAGGTCAGCGGAATCCGCGCGACAGTTCGCGCCGGGCGCGATGCGATGCGCAGCACTTTGCTCGACTGGCTCCCGGCTGATCTGCGCCGCACGCGAGTGCTGGACGCAGGCTGCGGCACTGGCTCGCTCTCGGTCGCGACGGCCTGCCGCGGTGCCGAAGTAACCGGGATCGATGTTGCTGGAGGCTTGGTCGAAGTCGCGCGCGAGCGCACCCCGTCCTTTATCGGCCACGGGCGAATTCACTGGCGCGCAGGCGACATGCTTGACCCGGAGCTAAGGACTTTCGCGCATGTGGTGGCGATGGATTCACTGATCCACTACCAGCCCGAGGATCTCGTCAACGCGCTGAGCCAGCTTGCACAGCGGACAACCCATTCGATCCTGTTCACTTTCGCGCCGCGCACCACGCTGCTCGCAGCGATGCACAATATCGGCAAGGTCTTTCCCAAGTCCGACCGTTCACCCGCGATCGTGCCGACCGCTGAGGGCGAGTTGCGCGAGCGGCTGGCGCGACTTCCCGGGTGGAGCATCGGCCGCACCCAGCGCATCCAATCAGGGTTCTACACCTCGCAAGCGCTAGAACTGGTGAGGCACGGATGACACGGCCCGTCCGCCCTCCTCAACCGCACTGGACCGAGATGGTATTCCAACTCCTGCCCTTTGCGGACGCGGCGAGCGTGGACCTGCCCCTGCCGCGACTGCTGCGGCTTGCTCTGTTTCAGGTGAGTGTCGGGATGGCGATGGTGCTGCTGAACGGCACGCTCAACCGGGTTATGGTGGTTGAACTTGACACGCCGACGTGGCTGGTCGCGCTGCTCATCGCCGTACCGCTTTTGGCCGCGCCGTTCCGCGCGCTCATCGGCCACAAGTCGGATACCCACCGCTCGGTGCTTGGTTGGCGGCGCGTACCCTATATCTGGTTTGGCACGCTGATGCAGTTCGGCGGCCTTGCGATCATGCCGTTCGCGTTGCTGCTGCTCAACGCAGCTGATCGCTTCACGCTGGGCCTTGTGGCCGCAACGGGGGCTTTCTTGCTAACCGGCATCGGGCTCCATGTGACGCAGACCGCAGGCCTAGCGCTTGCAACCGACCTCGCGCCGCATGACAAGCGGCCGCGTGCGGTCGCGCTGATCTATGTCATGCTGCTGGTCGGCATGATGTTCGCCGCCTTTGTCATCGGCGGAGTTCTGGCGGATTATTCGGCGACCAAACTGGTGCAAGTCATCCAGGGCTGCGCCTTGCTGACCATCATCCTCAACGTCACCGCGCTATGGAAGCAAGAAGCGCGCAATCCTGCCGCGACCAAAGGCAGCGAGCCTGACGCGCCGACCTTCGCGCAACTTTGGAAGGCCTTCGTGACGAGTGGCCGCAACGCAAGGCTACTGACCGCGATCGGCATCGGCGCGGCAGGCTTTTCGATGCAGGACGCGCTGCTTGAACCCTATGGCGGCGAAATCCTCGGCCTGTCGGTTGGCGCGACCACCGGACTTACTGGGGCTTGGGCCCTCGGATCACTGCTGGGATTCATGCTGTCGGGAAGGGCCTTGGCACGCGGTTGGGATCCATTGCGTTTGGCGGGCGGAGGGCTCGTGATCGGGATCAATGCCTTTTTGCTGGTACTGTTTGCAGGGCCATTTGCTGCGCCACTGATGCTCTATGCCGGGGCGCTCAGCATTGGCTTTGGCCTCGGGTTATTCTCGGTCGGCACGCTGATGGAAGCGATGAGCATAGCCAAGAGCCAATCTGCCGGCCTTGCCCTGGGTGCCTGGGGCGCGGTGCAGGCAACTTGTGCAGGTCTTGGCATCGCTCTTGGTGGCTTGCTGCGTGATGGTGTCGCTGCCCTCGTGCAAAGCGGCGAACCGACCGCCAGCATGGCGATGCGTGCGACCGGATATGGCACCGTCTACATTCTCGAAATTGCGCTTCTGCTGGTCAGCCTTGCCGCGGTTGGCCCGCTGGTGAGCTACCAGCGACGCCCTGATCCGGATGTTGAAGACCCGTTGGTCGAGCCATTTGGCCTCGCGGAGTTTCCGACATGATTACCCGTGCCTGCCTGTCCCGTCCCCTGTCCGGCTCCGCCACGGTCGGCTTGTTCCATGAGAGGAATGTGAAATGAACGCTGCCTATATTGTTGGCACTTTCGATGTTGCCGAACTCGCGTTCTTGCTATTTTTCGGGTTCTTCATTGCCTTGGTGTTCTACCTCAATCGGGAAAGTCGCCGTGAGGGCTATCCGCTTGAGGATGAAAGCACTGGCAAGATTCACCCCGGCAGCATGTTCGATGGCGACAAGAAGAGCTTCCAGCTGCCCCACGGCCGCGGCACCTATGTGCCCGAGGACGTCGCGCGTGACGATGTAAACGTCGCCGGTGTCCAATCCTTCCGCTCAGGCGGCGCGCCCTATGTCCCGACTGGAAACCCGCTCGCTGACGGCATGGGCCCGGCTGCGTGGGCTAACCGTTCAAAATATCCCGATCTGACCTATGATGGCCGTCCCCGCATCGTTCCGATCGGACAGAGCCACGAATTGGTGATCTCGCCGCAGGATCCCGAGATCGTCGGCTGGCCGGTTGTGGCGGCTGATGGTGTCACAGCGGGAAAGGTTAGTGACATCTGGGTCGACCAGGCTGAACACATCATCCGCTATATCGAAGTTGAGACCACCAGCGGCAAGAAAGTGATGGCACCGATGATGGTCGCCGTGGTTCACGGTAACAGCTTGCTCAACGCAATCATGGCCTTGAACGAGGAGCAGCCGAAATACGTTGAAATCGACGCGATCACCGCTGCGCAATTCGAAAATGTACCGGCACTCGAGACCGCCGGCATCATCACCCGCTACGAAGAAGACCGGATCCAGGCCTATTTCGGCGGCGGTTACATGTATGCAACGCCGGAAAGTTCGGAAGCATGGATCTGACCGATCCTCGGGACGTGATGGAACCGGAGGCAGCGGCGGCAACGCCGCTGCCGACCGGGCTTGATCACGCCGTGCTTGAGAATGATG
>JBJTTE010000218.1:0-4653 GCA_046080005.1 Erythrobacter sp. | reverse complement strand
CGGACTTTCCTCGCATCTTGCGACACGCGGCTGCCTCAGGCCCCCTGACCGGGCGTCCTATAGGCTGACCTCGCAGCAATAGCTAGCGCGTCCGCCCCTGATCGCGGTCGAGCAGCAATTGCCACAGTATCGCGGCGATCTCGCCATCGGGGACGCCGGTGATGTGCTCGGGCCGCCAGCGGCGTTCGAAGGCCTCGACCGCCTTGACCTGATCGGTGATGTCATAGCCGAAGCGTTCGAGCGCGAGGAAGAACGAGCCTTCATTGTGGAACGGGTTTCCCGCCGCGAGGTTCTGCGGGCGCGGCAGGCACAGCTTGTATTCGGCCAGCCGCTCCCACGGAAACAGCTCGCCCGGATCCACTTTCCGCATCGGGGCGACATCGGAATGGCCGACGACATTGGCGCGCGGAATGTCATACTGCTTCACGATCCGCGCGAGCAGCGGAATCAGCGCGTCGATCTGCGCGTCGGCAAAGCCGCGATAGCCGCCATTCTCGGGCTCATGGCCCGGATGATCGAGCTCGATCCCGATGCTTGACGCGTTCACATTCGGAATCCCGCGCCAATAAGATGCGCCTGCGTGCCAGGCCCGCTTCTCGTCGGGCACGAGACGGATGACGCCGCCTTCCTCGGTAATCAGATAATGCGCGCTGACCTTGGCCGCTGGGTCGGTCAGGCGGTCAAGCGCTGTGCCGACCGGCTTCATCTCGGTATAGTGGAGCACCACCATCGTGATCGGCAGGTTGCGCTCGTCAAAGTTGGGCGAAAGGCGCTCCTCGTGAACCAGCTCGTCCTTGCCTTCCATCACCGCGCCCTTGCTTAGCCGATCATGCCGTCAGGCTCGGGTAGCACCGCGCCAAGCACCAGCGCGCCATCGCCAAGCTTGTACTGGACGCCGCCGTCCATCTCCTCGGCGAGCACCGCGATCATATGCGCCGCCGCGGTGCGCGAGGTGATCTCGCTGTGATCGAGATCGCCCTGCAGCGCGCGGCCGATGGTCTCGTCAAAGGCGATCCGCTCGGCGCGCGCACGCGCAACGATCTCGACGGCCCCATCGCGCCGCTCGGCCCCGATATCGAGCGTGCCGCCGCGCACCAACGAGTCGAGCGCGATCTGCGCGAGGTTGAGCAGCACCTTGACCGCAGGCTTGGGCAGGCTGGGTTCGGCAATCGCCCAATGGACCTCAACCCGCTTGGCATCCGTGGCGAGCGCGTCGATCACCGCCCTGGCTTCATCGACCGGGATCGCCTCGCCAAACCCGCCCGCCGCACCAAAGGCGAGGCGGAAGAACTTGAGCTTGTCGGTGCTGGTCTTGGCTGATTGTTCGAGCAGTTCGACACAGCGCGCGCGCATTTCCGGGTCTTTCTCGTCCGCCAGCAGCTCCAGCCCATTGGCCATAGCGCCAACCGGCGAGAGCATATCGTGGCACAGGCGCGAACACAGCATCGCCGCAAGATCGGTTTGAGAAATCATGGGCCTGTCCTAGCCATCGATCATGGCAAAGGGAAGGGCGACAAAGCCCGCTTCCCCGTCCGTCCAGAACCTTACGTCCGCGCCGGCGATAATCGCCCAGATGCGGCCATCGCCCGCAGCACCGGCGCGGTCGGTGGCGGAGGGGACGGCGTCACCGACCGGATGAGAGTGGAAATAGCCGAGCACCTGCGGGGCACCGGCAAGGCGCGCGGCCCGGTGAGCGTCGATCAGCGCTTGCGGGTCGATCTCGAAATGGGTGTCAGGCGCAGGGTGGACGTTGCGGGTTTGGCGGGCGTGGGTGATGTGCCCGCCGGTGCCGAGCAAGATGCCGCAAGCCTCGCGCGGATGCGCGGCGGCCACGGCGGCCCGCATGGCGGCAAGGGCTTCGCTTGTCACTTCGACCTGCATCGCGCATGGCCATAGCATGTCCGAGGGCGAAATCATCACCGGCACCACGCTTGCCCCTGCGCGGCTCGACAAGGCGCTGGCGGATGCGACGGGGCTCTCGCGGGCGCGGGTGCAGGCCTTGATCGAGGAAGGGCGGGTCGAGGTCGCGGGCAAGCCTGCCGCCTCGGCAGCGGCCAAGGTCAAGGAGGGCACGGCCTACTGCATCACCATCCCTCCCGCCGCAGACGCCGTGGCCGCACCAGAGGCGATCCCGCTCGTCATCGCCTATGAGGACGCGCATCTGATCGTGGTCGACAAGCCTGCGGGGCTGGTGGTTCACCCGGCGGCAGGCAACCCTGGCGGCACGCTGGTCAATGCCCTGTTGCACCATTGCCGGGGGCAGCTCTCCGGCATCGGCGGGGTCGCGCGGCCGGGAATCGTCCACCGCATCGACAAGGACACCTCCGGGCTGCTGGTTGTCGCCAAGACCGACACCGCGCATGAGGCCCTTGCCCGCCAGTTCGCCGCGCATTCGGTCCACCGCCGCTATATCGCGGTGGTCGCCGGGCACCCCGCTCCGCCCGAGGGTACGATCGACGCCCGCATCGGCCGCTCGGACGCCGACCGAAAGAAAATGACGGTGCTCCCCAACAATTCCTCGCGCGGCAAAGGCGCGATCACCCATTACAAGGTGCTCGAAAGGTGCGATGGCGCCGCCGTGATCGAATGCCGGCTGGAAACCGGTCGCACCCACCAGGTGCGCGTTCACTGCGCGTCAATCGGCCATCCGCTATTGGGAGACCCTGCCTATGGCCGCACCCCCAAACCCTTGCGCCCCCTGCTTGAGCGACTCGCTTTCGCCCGGCAGGCGCTCCACGCCGCCGAGCTCGGCTTTCAGCACCCCGTCAGCGGCGAAAAGGTCCATTTCCGGAGCGATTTGCCCCACGATATGGCGGAACTGATCGACCAACTTGGTCATTGTAATCGATGAAAGACGCACACAAAGGCGATTGTCCGGTCTATATGTAACCCCGTGGCCCAGCGCAACGGATGCCCATCAGGGGTCCTTGCCAAGCGGTCGACACGAGAAAGGTTAGGAAACCAGTGACCAAGTCCAAGACCACGTCGGTCCCGGCGTTAAGTGGTGAGCAGAGCCTTAACCGCTATCTTGCCGAAATCCGCAAGTTCCCGGTGCTGACCTCCGAGCAGGAATACATGCTCGCCAAGCGCTATCAGGAACACGAAGACCCCGAAGCAGCAGCCCAGCTCGTCTCCAGCCACCTGCGGCTCGTCGCGAAGATCGCGATGGGTTATCGCGGCTATGGCCTGCCCGT
This sequence comes from Erythrobacter sp., assembly GCA_046080005.1. GTDB lineage: Bacteria > Pseudomonadota > Alphaproteobacteria > Sphingomonadales > Sphingomonadaceae > Erythrobacter. The sequence goes on along the minus strand of JBJTTE010000218.1, from coordinate 1,459 downwards.
TGCCGATCTCATCTCGGAAGGCAATATCGGCCTGATGCAGGGCGTCAAGAAGTTCGAGCCGGATCGCGGCTTCCGCCTTGCGACCTATGCGATGTGGTGGATCAAGGCTTCGATCCAGGAATATATCCTGCGTTCGTGGAGCCTCGTGAAGATGGGCACCACCGCCGCGCAGAAGAAGCTGTTCTTCAACCTGCGGCGCATGAAGAAGAACCTCGATGCCTACGAGGATTCCGACCTGCGCCCGGATGACGTGACCAAGATCGCGACCGACCTCGGCGTGCCCGAGCAGGAAGTGGTCAACATGAACCGGCGGATGATGATGGGCGGCGATGCCTCGCTCAACGTCTCCTTGCGCGGGGCCGAGGAAGGCTCGGGCGAATGGCAGGACTGGCTGGCGGATGACCGCCCGTTGCAGGACGAGACCGTCGCCGAGGCCGAGGAATCCCAGCTGCGCATGGAAATGCTCGGGCAGGCGATGGAAAGCCTCAATGATCGCGAGCGGCACATCCTGACCGAACGCCGGTTGACCGAAAAGCCGCAGACGCTCGAAGAGCTGAGCCAGGCCTATGACGTCAGCCGCGAACGCATCCGCCAGATCGAGGTGCGCGCCTTCGAAAAGCTCCAGAAAGCGATGCAGCGCATCGCCGGCGAGCGGCTGCTGCCGGGGATCGCGTAAGCCGACTGCTGCGACAGAGCGTTCGGCGCCAGCCGCGCGGGTGGCCGCATTGAAGGCTAAGTTTCGAGAAAAATCTGAGACGGGGCAGTGGAGGTTCATCACCAACCCTGCTTCCGTTTCGGTTGGCATTCGGCCATCGGTTGACGGGCCTTCGCCCTCTCCCCGCATGGCCCTACCGCCAAATGACGGAAACTGGACCAATGATGACAACTGCTCTGTTGGTGACCGCGCTGCTGTTCGGCGGAATGGTGCTCTATTCGTTCGGCTTTGCAGCCTTCCTTTTCACTGCTTTGCCTGCCGAGGTCGCCGGACCCACCATCCGCCGGGCCTTTCCGCTGTTTTACCTTTTTGTGATCGGCTGCGCGGCCGTTGCGGCGGCGCTGCTATGTGCGGGCGACAGCTTTGCTGGGTTGATGATGGCCGGGGTCGCGTTCACCACCATCCCCACGCGCCAATGGCTGATGCCAGCGATCAACCGCGCCACCGATACCGGCAACAAATCGCGCTTCAACATGCTGCATGGCCTGTCGGTGGTCATCACCTTGGCCCATATCGCCATCACTGGGGTGGTGCTGGCCCGCTTTCTGCCTGCCGCTTAAGCCAGATCGCAAGCCGCTCTAGAGCAAGGCCAAGGCCTGTTTGAGGAACAGCGCCTCTGCCTCGCCCGGAGCCATCGCAATGGCCTGGCGATAAGCGGCCGCTGCCTGTTCGGCATGGCCAAGCTTGGCCAGCAGCGCGACACGCGAGACGTGTCAAAGATGGTAACCCCCACCCGCCCCAACA
>JBJTTE010000217.1:0-6581 GCA_046080005.1 Erythrobacter sp. | reverse complement strand
CGCGGATTGTGCTGTGGCAGGCGCTGGGCGGCGAAAGTGCGGCCTCAACCCCGCCGGTGGCTAAGGGCTGATCGCTCACACCGGCACACGACTTCGCCGCGCTGGTTTCGCATCTCGTGAACCCAGGTGACGATCCCGGCGTCGGGGCGCGACTTGCTCTCCCGCAATTCCTTGACCTCGCTCACCGCGTGCAAGGTATCGCCGATGAACACCGGCTTGGGCGTCACCACCTTATCGAAGCCAAGGTTGGCAACCAGCGTGCCCAAGGTCGTATCGCCCACCGACAGGCCCACCAACAGGCTGAAGGTGAAGGTGGAGTTGACCAGAATTTGGCCGAACCCGCTTGCCTTGGCCGCCTCGACATCAATGTGCAGGGGCTGCGGGTTGTGGGTCATCGTCGAGAACAGCAGATTGTCGGTCTCGGTCACGGTCCGGCGGATCGCATGCTCGATCCTCTCTCCCACCTGCCATTCATCAAAGAACTTGCCCGCCATCAGGCGGCGCTCTGCCAGCGCGCGACGACATCTGCACCATCATCCGCGCTCGAGCGCACAGCGCCCGGCGTGCGGCTGAAACGCGGAGCGGGCGCAGTATGCCACAAGCCATCATGCTCGATGTATGCGCTGCGTGCCTGCATGTGCGGATGTTCGCGGGCTTCCTCGATCCCAAGGACGGGGGCAAAGCAGGCGTCGGTGCCTTCGAGCAGCGCGCACCACTCGGCCTGTGTCTTCGTCAGGAACAGCGCCGCCAGCTTCTCGGCATAGTCCTCCCAATTGGCCGGGTTCATCTGCGCTTGCGCCAGTTCTTCAGGCGCGCCGGAGCGAGCCAGCATTTCAGCGTAGAATTGCGGCTCGATTGAGCCCAGCGAGATTTCTCTGCCGTCCGCGCAGGTAAAGCAGCGGTAGAAATGCGCCGCCCCGCCCAGCATCCCCTTGCCCCGATCGGTGGTAAGGTGCGGCTGGTGACGCACCCCGAAGAAGAAGCTCATCAGGCTGGTCGCCCCATCGACGATGGCAGCATCGACCACCTGACCCTTGCCCGACCTTTCGCGTTCGTAGAGTGCGGCCATGATCCCGAAGGCGCAATACATTGACCCGCCGCCAAAATCGCCGACAAGGTTCTGCGGCGGGGTGGCGGTTTCGCCTGTCTTGCCCACTGCCGACAGCGCGCCGGTGATCGCAATATAATTGATGTCGTGCCCGGCGGCCTGCGCCAGCGGACCCTCCTGCCCCCAGCCAGTCATCCGGGCATAGACAAGGCGCGGATTGAGGCTGAGCAACTCTTCCGGCCCAAGCCCCAACCGCTCCATCACGCCTGGGCGAAAGCCCTCGATCAGGACATCGGCAGCGGCAGCGGCAGCGCGGACAGCAGCCTTGCCCTCGTCACTCTTGAGATCGAGCGCCAGCCGGTGCCGCGCGCGTTCAACCACCGGGTTGCTGACTCTGGCTCCCTGCCGGTCGATCCGCACCACCTCTGCGCCCAGATCCGCGAGCAGCATCGCAACATGCGGCCCCGGACCAATGGCGCTGAATTCCAGAACACGCAGGCCTGACAGTGGTCCCGAAAATTGGTTCATGTCTCTCTCCCTTTGCCCCCAAGCCTTAAGCAAGCCGCCAAGCCAAGGGCAAGTCTCCACATTGCCAGCCCTGCTGGCAGCTCTCTCCCGGAACCTCCAAAGCCTCCCCTTGGCCATGGAAAAGGCAATCTTGCTTGTGGGCAGCAATTCAGCCTCTAACTGGACCGCCATGCGTTCCCTGACCCACCTCCAACGGCTTGAAGCCGAAAGCATCCACATCTTCGGCGAGGTGGTGGCTGAGGCAGAGAACCCCGTCATGCTCTATTCGGTGGGCAAGGACAGCTCGGTCATGCTGCATCTGGCGCGCAAGGCCTTCTTCCCTGCGCCCCCGCCGTTCCCGATGCTGCATGTCGCGAGCGGATGGGACTTTGCTGACCTTTTGGTTCACCGCGACCGCACCGTGGCCGAATATGGCCTGAAACTGATCGTAGCCGAGAACGAGGAAGCCGAAGCCCAAGGTATCAACCCTTTCGATACAGGCAGCGCGCTCTATTCGCAGGCGCAGCTTACCGACCCCTTGAAGCGCGCGCTGACCGCACATGGCTTCGATGCGGCTTTTGGCGGCGGGCGGCGTGACGAGGAGAAGGCGCGCGCCAAGGAGCGCATCTTCAGCTTCCGCAACGCCAGTCACCGCTGGGATCCGAAGAACCAGCGCCCCGAGCTCTGGAACCTCTACAACGCCAAGAAAGCCAAGGGTGAAAGCATCCGCGTCTTCCCGATCTCGAACTGGACCGAGCTCGACATCTGGCAATATATCGCGCTCGAGAAGATCGACATCGTTCCGCTCTATTTCAGCAAGCCCCGCCCGACAGTGGAGCGCGACGGGATGCTCCTCGTTGTCGATGATGACCGGTTCCGGCTGGGGCCCGGCGAAGAGCCACTGTGGCGCTCGGTGCGGTTCAGAACGCTGGGCTGCTACCCCTTGACTGGTGCGACTGTGAGCGAAGCGACGGAGATGAATGATATCATTCAGGAAATGCTGCTCGCCACCGGCTCCGAACGTCAGGGCCGTGCGATCGACAAAGGGCAGTCGGCCAGCATGGAAGACAAGAAGGCCGAGGGTTACTTCTGATGGATGCTCCTTCCTCTTTCCAGACCGACGCCCTCATCGCCGAGGATATCGACGCCTATCTCGACCAGCACCAGCACAAGAGCCTGCTGCGCTTCATCACCTGCGGCAGCGTGGATGATGGCAAGTCGACCCTGATTGGGCGGCTCCTCTACGATTCCAAGATGATCTTCGAGGACCAGCTCGCGGCTCTTGAAAGCGACAGCGCCAAGCACGGCACGCAGGGGGAGGAGATCGACTTCGCGCTGCTGGTCGATGGCCTTGCCGCTGAACGCGAGCAGGGCATCACCATTGACGTAGCCTACCGCTTCTTCACGACCGACAAACGCAAGTTCATCGTCGCCGACACGCCGGGGCATGAGCAATATACCCGCAATATGGTAACCGGCGCTTCGACCGCCGATCTTGCCGTGATCCTGATCGACGCGCGGAAGGGCGTGTTGCAGCAGACCCGGCGACATTCCTACCTCGTCCACCTGCTCGGCATCCGCCACGTGGTGCTGGCGGTCAACAAGATGGACCTCGTCGCCTACGATCAGGCGGTCTTCGATGCGATTGTCGACGACTATGGCGCCTTTGCCCGCAGCATCGGCATTGCGCAGTTCACCGCCATTCCGATCTCGGGCTTCAAGGGCGATAACATCACCACAGCGCCTTCGGCCAACACCGCATGGTATCACGGCCCCGCGCTGATCCGGCATCTCGAAACGGTTGAAGTTGATGCCACTGCAGCGCAGGGCCAGTCGTTCCGTATGCCGGTGCAATGGGTCAACCGTCCACATCTCGATTTTCGCGGCTTTGCCGGCCAGATCGCCAGCGGGATCGTGCGCGCCGGCGATCCAGTGCGCATCGTGCCTTCGGGCAAGACGAGCACGGTCAGCCGGATCGTCACCTTCGATGGCGACGTTAACGAGGCTGTCGCTGGTCAGTCCGTTACGCTGACTCTTGCCGACGAGGTTGATTGCTCGCGCGGCGACCTGATCGCTGCCGCAGGCGATCCCCCACAGGCCTCGGACCAGTTCTGCGCGACCTTCGTCTGGATGGACGAGGAAGCGCTGAAGCCCGGGCGCGGCTATTGGCTAAAGCTCGGCACCCAGATGGTCACCGCCACCGTCCAGCCACCCAAATACGAGATCGACGTCAACAGCCTCGAGCATCTCGCGGCCAAGACCCTCACTCTCAATGCCATCGGCGTGGCCGAATTCGCCACCGACCGGCCGATTGCCTTCGAACCTTACGAGACAAACCGCCAGCTTGGCGGGTTCATCCTGATCGACAAGTTCACCAATGCGACCGTCGCGGCGGGAATGATCGCCTTTAATCTGCGCCGTGCGGACAATGTCCACTGGCAGCCGACCGCGATCACCCGCGCCGATCACGCGGGGATGAAGAACCAGAAGCCAAAGCTCCTGTGGTTCACCGGTCTTTCGGGGAGCGGCAAATCGACTATCGCCAACGAGGTCGAAAAGCAGCTGTTTGTGATGAACCGCCACACCTTCCTGCTTGATGGCGACAACGTCCGGCACGGGCTCAACCGCGACCTCGGCTTCACCGAGGCCGACCGGATCGAGAACATCCGCCGGGTGGGCGAGGTCGCCAAGCTGATGGCGGACGCTGGCCTGATCGTGCTCACGGCCTTCATCAGCCCGTTCCGCGCCGAACGCGACATGGTGCGCGCGATGCTACCCGAAGGCGAGTTTATCGAGATTTTCGTCGATACCCCGCTGGAGGTCGCCGAAGCCCGCGACGTCAAGGGCCTCTACAAGAAAGCGCGTGCGGGCCAGCTCAAGAACTTCACCGGGATCGACAGTCCCTACGAGCCGCCCGAAAATCCGGAAATTCGGGTCAACACTGTGGACATGACCCCCGAAGAGGCGGCACGCTATATCATTGACCGGATCCTGCCGCTGAAATGAACCTTGCCGACATGACCGACGCCGCGCTGGCTGCGCATCTCGCCGCAGAGGCCGGTCGGCTGCTTATCGCAGTGCGGGAAGGCTCCGGCCTCACGGGCAAGGCGCTTGGCACAGCTGGAGATGCAGCGGCAAACCGATACCTGTGCGTTGCAATTCGGACCATGCGGCCCAAGGATGGCCTGCTGTCTGAAGAGGAGAAGGATAATCCCGTCCGCCTGTCCAGGTCTCGCGTGTGGATCGTCGATCCGGTCGATGGCACGCGCGAATATTCCGAGGGACGCAGCGACTGGGCGGTGCATGTCGCGCTTGCGGTCGATGGAGCGCCGGTGCTCGGGACCGTGGCGCTGCCCGGACTACTGGGCGAAGCTGTGCTGCGCTCCGACCAGCCGCAGGACCTGCCCCCGCTCGCACAGCCCCCACGGTTCGTGGTCAGCCGCTCCCGCCCTCCGCCAGTAGCCGCAGCCGTGGCACAGGCCCTCGGCGGCGAACTGGTGGCGATGGGCAGCGCGGGGGCCAAGGCGATGGCAGTGGTGCGCGGCGAGGCCGAAATCTACCTCCATGCGGGTGGCCAGTACGAATGGGACAGCTGCGCGCCGGTTGCCGTGGCGCTGGCCTATGGCCTCCACTGCTCGCGCATCGACGGCAGCCCGCTCGTCTATAACCGCGCCGAAACCTACATGCCCGACCTGTTGATCTGCCGTCCCGAATGGGCCGAACGGGCCCTCACCGAGGTCGCGCGGCTGGCCAAGTCGGAATAGGCCTTGGCGCTTTGCCCGCGAGCGTCGGGCGGGCCTGAGCGTGCCGGGCGCGTTACAGCGACAGCTTCTTGAAGATCGTTTCGGGGATGGCGCGAATGATCGCCATCACCAGCCGCCAGCGCGCCAGCGTGTAGATCACGTCGCGGCGCTTGGCCTGCGCGGCGATGATCGCATCAGCGACCTGCGCAGGCTCCGCCGTCATCACCGGCGATAGCTTCATTCCCGCCGTCATCTGCGTGCGCACAAAGCCTGGCTTCACTGTCATCACGTGCAATCCGGTCTTGGCATGCGCATTGCGCAAGCCAGAGAGGAACGCGGTGAACCCTGCTTTGGCCGAGCCATAGACGAAATTCGACGCTCGCCCGCGCTCACCCGCAACCGAGCTGATGCCGATGATGCACCCGCCGGGCACGCCCTGCATCACCCGTGCTGCCGCCAGCAGATAGCGCGCCGGGCCGTTGTAATTGCTGTCCATCACCAGCGCCGCGGCCGCGTCGTCAGCCGAGGACACCGTCTGATCGCCAAGCAGCCCGGCGACCATCACCACCGTGCCCGGCGCGGTGCCAAGCCCGGCGAAGAAGGCATCGGCCTTGCCGTCGGTGACGTCACATGCCGCCGCGCGAACGCTCGCCTTGGTGCGCAGCGCAAGATCCGTCACATCGGCGGCAATGTCGCCGCGCGCCGCCAGAATGACCTCGCACCCCTCGCCAGCGTAACGCAGCGCCAGCGCTTTGCCGATGTCGGACCGCGCGCCGATCATGACCACCGGTGAGGCAATGTTTGGCATGTTCAGATACCCAGTCTTTGCGAAAGCAATGAGGAAAACCGCCGGTCGAGCCCGTAACGCTGCCGGAGTTCACGAAATTCGGCCAGCCGCGGATAGCCTGCGGCAAAATATTGCGGCGCTACGCAGGCATCCTTGGCGAGATAGACCCGTCCGCCATGCTCAGCCGTTATCGCATCGAGCCGCGCCAAGAGCGCCAGATTTTCTGGTGTGGCGGGGAAATCGAGCGCCAGGGTGTAGCCCTCCATTGGAAAGCTCAGCATCCCGAAGGACTGCCGCCCCATGCGCTTCAAGACCGCGAGGAACGATCCCGCCCCCGCCGCCGAAATCGCCTCCAGCAGGCAGCGCATGCCTTGCGCACTGGTCGCAAGCGGCAGCACCGACTGATACTGCACGAAGCCGCGCCGCCCATAGATGCGGTTCCATTCGAACAGCGCATCGAGCGGGTAGAAATAGGGGTCATAGGCCACCAGCGCAT
>JBJTTE010000216.1:0-5074 GCA_046080005.1 Erythrobacter sp. | reverse complement strand
GACGGCTCCTACACCAGCCGCGAGAAGCGCTGGGTGCTCTACAACGGCGCCAATGACGCCAGCCGCGTGCCCGCCGAATGGCACGGCTGGCTCCACGGCACCTATGACGAAGTGCCCGAAAGCCACCTGCCCCCGCCCAAGGTGTGGGAAGCCGATTACACCCCCAACGCCACCGGCACCGCCGCTGCCTATCGCCCGCAAGGCGCGCTCGAGCGCGGCGGCGTGCGGGCGCGCGCTGTCGGCGATTACGAGGCGTGGACCCCGGGCAGCGCGGACAGCTGAGGCGCACGCGCGTGCGGCCCTTCCGCCTTGCCGCTCCGCTGGCCTGCGCCCTGGCTCTGGGTGCCTGCGACTATTTCGCCCCATCCTCGGGCGACGCGGTGCGGGTCTCGCTGGAAGACCCCGCTACCCCCGCTCCGGCCGCCGCTGCCACCGCCGCCGCGCCCGCCAATGACTACGGCGCCACCCCGATGAACGAACGCGTCGCGGTGCTGGGCCTGCTCAACAAGCGCAACAATGTCTCCGAAGAGATCAAGCTGAAGCCGGGCGAAAGCCGCGAGATCGGCCCGGTGATCGTCCGCGTCTCGGCCTGCGAGCGCACCGCGCTGTGGGAGCTGCCGCAGCAGACCGGCGCCTTCGTTCAGGTCGATATCCGCGAACGCGGGGCCGCCCAGCACACCCGCGTCTTCTCGGGCTGGATGTTCCTCGAAAGCCCGAGCCTCAATGTGGTCGAACACCCGGTCTACGATGTCTGGGTCAAGGACTGCACGATGCGCTTCCCGGGCGAAGAGGGGCCGGCATCGCCCAAGGACGGGCCCAAGGACGGCGCGCCCGCCAAGCCAGCGGCGACGCCCTCGGCCGCCGCCTCGCCTGCTGCCGCGCCCACGCCCGCGGGATAGAGCACGCCCGAGGCGAACTCCCGCCAGGCCGCCTCCAGGGCCATCACCGTATCACCCTGCGCTTTCTCGACCAGGCGGCGATACTCCGCCTGCGCCATTTCCTTGGCGCCCATCGAGCGCAGGTGTTCGGTCATGAACTGGCAGTCGAGCAGCGCCATGCCCGCCCGTCGCATCAGCGCCACCAGCCACGCGAGCGCGACCTTGCTCGCATCCGGCACCCGGCTGAACATCGATTCGCCGCAGAACACCAGCTCGAAGCTGACCCCGTAGAGCCCGCCGACCAGCTCCGGCCAGCCCTCGCGCCCGACCTGCCAGCACTCGACCGAATGGGCGTGGCGTGCGCGGTGGAGGCCGAGGTAGGACTGGATGATGCGCTCCGAAATCCACGTCTCGGGATGATCGTGGCGCGGCTCGGCGCAGGCGCGGATGACCTGCTCGAACGCGCGATCGACCGTCACCGCAAAGCAATCCGCGCGGATCACCTTCTTCAGCGACTTCGACAGATGCAGGCCCTCGAGCGGGATGATCGCCCGCTCGCGCGGCTCGACCCAGAACACCTCGGGATCATCGCGCCGGTCCGCCATCGGGAAAATCCCGCTGCGATATGCCAAGAGCAGGGTCTCGACCGGGATCGGAGGGCGGGCGGGCGCGTGCATGTCGCGGTGCAGCATACAAGCATGCAGGCGGCGTGGCAAAGAGGATTGCCTAACTTTGGTTCCCCCGCTAATGGCCGCCCCTCAGCGAGTGCAGGGGTGTAGCTCAGCTGGTAGAGCATCGGTCTCCAAAACCGAGGGCCACGGGTTCGAATCCTGTCACCCCTGCCATTCTTGCGGCCTTCTCCAGCAAACGCACCAAGAGCCCACTGGCGGCCCGGCGCGAGTTCGTCGATCTTGCGGACATGGGAAAAACGAACAGACTTGCTTCGAACGAACGGAAGATGCGCTCTCTTCTTGGGGAGCGGCGTGACCTTGAGAACCGGATTCGTAAGGCTGAAAAGCTCGTTGGCGACATCGACAAGATGAAAGCGCGGCTCGCAGAGATCGAGCAGCGCATCGACAACGGTGTTCGCTGGATTCAGGACGATCACCCGGACTGGACGCCGGACCACCTCGATCCGCAGAAGCCGTTCGTGCATCACAACCTGATCAAATTCGGAAACGGCACCAAGCTGACCCTTGCCATCCTCCGCGAAGCGTTTGAGCCGATGACGGTGCGTGAAATTGCCGTCGAGGCCATCCGTCGTGAGGGTCACGTAACCTTCTCGGATGAGGAGCTTGATACGGCTGCGAACACGATCAACGCCGGGCTCAAGCGGCAGCTACAACTCGGAGCCCCGATCAGCCACGACAATCAGTATCCGCGTCGGTGGTTCTCGCTCATCGAGAATGGCGATGACCTCTAACCGTGGAACGAAGTAGTTGAATGAAGTAATGGAAGAAGAGTATAAATATTAAGCTCGACTCGTGGAAATATTAACGCCTCATGCGACAGTCTAATCCGCGTATCTGTCAAGCATAATATGTTTGCTCGGACTGAAATTTGATGTAAGAGCGATTCGTTCGCCACAGAACGGCGAAACCCCGGACAGGCTGCAACCTGACCGGGGTCTCTAAAACACGCGCCTTTTCCTTAGAAAGGAGGTGTTATCGTGCGGATCAACCGCGCGATGCAGTGCTATTACTTGATTCCGATATAGGAGTCCAGTGCCTCATCGCATCACTCGGTGAGCCGAAGGGTCTCGACCCCAATCGCTCTCAGCGCTTGGAGGAAGAAGTCGGCTGCAAAGCCTCCTCGGCTCACCTTGTTGCGTAGTGCCGCCTCAGACAATTCGATCCCGGCCTCTGCCAGCCGACTGGACAGGTCGGCGTAGCTCACATCCCTCCGCACCATTTCAGCCCTGATAATACGTTTAGCCTGATCTGGCTCTATATGAGACATCCGTTTCACCTATGCCATATTTGTCATCACAAGTGACACGCGAGGTATTGCGAATCTGGGACATACGTGTCACATCCGATGCGACAGTAACGCATCGGAGGATACCTCGCAGCACTTTTCTCTCTCGTCGGCCGCAGCAAGCCTTAGTGTTCTGGACATCGCTGGGATGTCCGAGGACGACGCGGAGCGTGCTTTTGAAGCCATGCGGTTCGCTGATACCGGCGGCGAGCCCCACTGCGTCTGGTGTAAATGTGCGGTAGTCTACCGGATCAACCGCACCGTGAAGGATCGCAAAACCGGCGAAGTTCGGACCCGCCGGCTCTTCAAGTGCAAGAAGTGCCTCAAGCAGTTCTCGGTAACCTCTGGGAGCGGCTTCCATGCGCGCAAGCTGAGCTTCAAGAAGATCATGACCGGCGCGCTTCTCTATGTGAACGGCGCACAAGGCAAGGCTGCACTCCAGCTTCGTCGCGATCTGCGCTGCAATCCCAAAACAGCTTGGCATCTGGGCCATACTCTGCGGCATGTGATGACCGCCTACGTCACATCGGAAGTCGTCGAAGGTGACTTCGAGATGGACAGCACGGAGATCGGTGGGTCGGTTCGGAAGGCGAACGAAAAGGCGGATCGCGCCCGCCAGCCGCGCCGCCACATGGACAAGGTGACGAAGCTCTCGGTCATGCGTGAACGGCGGCCCGGAGGACGCGTGGTGCCGTTCCTTGGCGGCGAATCCGAACTCGCGGCGGTCATCCGCCAGCACGTAGACATCGAGGCACGGCCTTTCGTAGACGAGCATCATGCGTGGAATGCGCTGTTTGCGATCTTCCCCGAGGTTCGTCAGATCAAGCACAAGGAACGCTATTCCGACCTGCGGGGCACCTCAACCAACCTTGCGGAGTCATACTTCTCCCGCCTCAAGCAGATGTATAACGGGACCTACCGGTCGTGGTCGCGCCGCTACTCTCACGTCTACAATGGGGAGGGTTGCTGGCGGGAACATCATCGCCGACAATCCAATGGCGACATGATGGTCAACGCACTCACGGGCGCTCTCCATCACCCGCCCACGCCCATGCGAGGCTATTACCAGCGCACCCGGCGCAAGGCGGCGTGATGGCGAGTTATCTCATCCACCTGATGGGCCAGCGCGAGCCCGCCCACATCGATCTGCCGTTCGATCGCGTGGATGATCTCGCGGCGGAAGCATCACGCGCCAAATTCCTGATCGGCCACATGACCAATGCCGATGAGGATGGGGTTTGTCGGCGCGTGATGATCGCGACCTATCGGATTGAATCCGTGGTAGAGACGGAATGAACCATGGGATCGGTTACGCCGTCCTTGTGTCCAGAGCACGGCATACCCTCCAACCGGGCCTCATGTTCGCAATGTAATGCCGCATACATGAGGAACTATCTGCGGCTTCGACGCCGGAATGATCCCGCGAAAGAACTCTGCGCGCGGGCACGAAAGCGGGCCGAAGGGCTAGGGCTTCCATACTCGCTGGACCCACTCCGCTTGATCATCCCGGCCCAGTGCCCTGTGCTTGGCATACCACTAGTCAGCGGTGGCAAGCGATCCCTGCATTCGCCCTCGCTGGACCGCATAATCCCTAGCCTAGGCTATGTTCACGATAACGTCCGCGTCATTAGCGATCATGCCAATCGGCTCAAGGGAGATCGCTCCTCGAAAGATCTATTGAGCCTTTCCATCAATGGCCGAGAAGATTTGCGCGACTGCTATCGCAGGGTGCATGCTTACGTTGAACGCGAAGCGCTGCTTGCGGTGGCCAAGGCACAGTTTGAATGCCCTAGAAGAAGAAAGGGTGACTGGTTTGCGGTCGTTCGCTTTCTAGAGTGTGTATCTCTGACGGGGCGTCTTGACGACTGGCCAGCATGACAATGCATCGCCTTAGACCGGGAGACTTACACTGCTCCCCTGCATGGGTCCCAGTATGCCATCAAATACGGCTTCAATTGCTCGAACCTAGCCATGACCTTGTTTGGATCGACGCTCAGATTCTTGATCGCATCAGCGCTGTAATCGTTTCGCCCATCGGCTGACATAAACGTCATGTCTTCGCCGAACGCCATAACCCCTTGCATTTCGGTGGGCTCGTAAATGAATGATCGGAAGCCAGCGTAACCGCCGAGCCTGTTCCTGGCATTGTATTCGCCGCATAACAGTGTGACGGCCGCGCCTGAGGGGGACGTGGCTGACACTACACGGGTGTTGCGAAG
>JBJTTE010000215.1:0-2965 GCA_046080005.1 Erythrobacter sp. | reverse complement strand
CAGCCCGAGAGGTAGAGGTAGCGCTGCTTGGTGGTGCCGAAGTGCTTCTTGATCGCGATCAGCTTCTGCTGCGCGATGAAGCCGTGCCAGCAGCCCAGCGACTGGGTGTATTGCGCCGAGTCGGCGTCATAGGCGGCCATGTCGGCGCGCATGATCTTGGCGGTGTACTTAGCGATGTCGAGGCCGGTGGCGAAGCGGTTCTGGATCGCCATGCGCGCGGCGCTTTCGGGGTCGATCGCGGCCCAGCTCGGACCGTTGGCGGTGACGATTTCGCGCATCCGGGCGATGGTGTTCTGGTAGATCATGAGCTTCTCCTGTCCATCCTGGGGAGGGGCGCGAGCGATCAGGCCCGCGCTGTTGGATGGGGTCGCTATGTTCTTTTGCGGCGCGGTGAAATAGTGAAACTTACAGAAAATCGTGTCGCTATGCCGACAATCGCCCGCAATCTTGTGTAAATCAGTAAATATGTTTACAAGCGCGGGATGGCCGACACCAACCTCCTCGCCGGACCCGCGCTGCGCCGCCTGCGCAAGCGCGAGGGGCTGACCCAGGCCGGCATGGCCAGCCTCCTCAACATCTCTCCCTCCTACCTCAATCTCATCGAACGCAACCAGCGCCCGCTGTCGGCCCGCGTTCTGGTGCAGGTCATCGAAAGTTTCGACTTTGACCCGCGCTCCCTGCGCGAGGATGACACGATCGGCGGGCTCGACGGGTTGGTGCGCCGCCTCGCAGACAAGCGCTTTGCCGATCTTGGGATCGACCGTGAAGAGGTGCAGGAGTTTCTTGCCGCCGCGCCGCAAGTCGCCGCTGCCTTCGCGCGCCTTTATGACACCGGAGGCGCGGGTGACCGGATCATCGCCGAGGACGCCGCTGCCGCCACACGCCGCGCGGTTGAACGCTGGCAGAACCACTTTGCCGATCTCGATCACGCCGCCGAAGACCTAGCCGATGAACTGCGGCTCTCGCGCGGGGAGATCAGCGCGGCCCTGTCCGAGCGGCTGCGGGAGCGGCACCAGCTTTCGGTGCGAATCTTGCCTGCCGAGGTTATGCCGGGTCAAGTGCACCGCCTCGATCTCCACGCCCGCCAGCTCCAGCTCTCCGAGATGCTCCCTGGTGCAGCGCGGCGGTTCCAGATCGCGCGTCAGGTCGGCGCGCTGGAAATGCGCGACGGGGTGGAAGCGCTGGTGGCAGGCGCCAACCTCACCAACCCCGAGGCGCGCGAGGCCTTTCGCGAACATATCACGGACTATCTCGCCGGGGCGCTGCTGCTTCCCTACCGCCGCTTCCTTCGCGCCTGCGAGGCGACCGGCTATGACCTCGCGGTGTTGCAACGGCGCTTTGCGGCGAGCTTTGATCAGGTCGCCCAGCGCCTCACCACGCTTGGCCGGGTGGGCGAGCGAGGGCTGCCGTTCTTCATGGCGATGATCGACCGGGCAGGGCGAATGACCCAGTTCACCGCAGGTGGGAGCGGCGCCGCCTTTCCGCTCGAGGGCGCGCGCTGGCCTGCCTGGGTCCCCTATGCCGCGTTCGAGCGTCCCGGCACCGTGCTCACCCAGGCGGTGATCTTCGGCGAAGGCGAAGCTGCGCCGCGCCACTGGTTCAACATCACCCGCACCGTCGACGGCGACGGGGTCATGTGCGCCAGCCGCCGCGCAGTCGTGCTGGGGGTCGAGGCACGCTTTGCCGGCGATCTCGCGCACGCTCGGGGCGTGTCGCTTGACCGGCTCGATGCGGTGCCGCTCGGCACGCCTTGTGGGCGCTGCGGACGGGCCAAGTGTCTGATCCCCGCGCCGGCGCGGATCGCGAGCACGCTGCCGCGCCCGCGTTCCTGATCACCCGCCTTTGTGCATAAGGGCGCGGTTAACCTTCGTGACCCGCAGGAAAGCGCGGCTACGCAGAGGGTTGTAAAGTTTACCGACACTTAAGGTCTCGGTTCTAAAAGCGGGCGGGCAAGTATCAGAGGCCAGCCCTGCAATGATCCGCCTGTTTAAGCACTACATCCCCCACGCTGTGCTGCTGCTCGGCCTACTCGATCTCGTCTTGCTGACGATGGCGAACGAGATGGCCTGGCAGTTGCGGGGCCATCAGATTGCGATGGATGTCGGTTCCTTCAGCGATCGTGGTCTGGAGCTGGTTGGGACCGCAAGTGTGATCTGGCTGGCGATGATTGCAGTCGGGGTCTACGGCCCCCATGCTCTGCGGTCCTTGCGGTTTGCCGGAGCCCGGCTGCTGGTCGCGATCAGCCTTGGCATCATCGGGCTGGCGGTGATCGACTTCGCTATTCCGAGCGACATGTTCTGGCGCTCGACCTTGCTCTATACAATGGGCCTTGCGGTCCTGGTGCTCGTAGCGGACCGGCTGCTGCTCAATTCCTTCCTCGGTTCCTCGGCCTTCCGCCGCCGCGTTATGGTGCTGGGCGCGGGCGACCGGGCGCAGCGGCTGCGCGAGTTGGGTGACAAGCCCGAGACAGGCTTTGCCATCGTTTCCTATATCGCCATGAGCGATAATGCGCGGGTGGTCGAGGAAGCCATCCCGCGCTCGGCGATCCACGATCTCGGTCGCTTTGTCGAAAACCTCGGGGTCTCCGAGGTGGTGCTGGCGCTTCAGGAGCGTCGCAACGCGCTGCCC
The DNA here is from genome assembly GCA_046080005.1 of Erythrobacter sp. Classification (GTDB taxonomy): domain Bacteria; phylum Pseudomonadota; class Alphaproteobacteria; order Sphingomonadales; family Sphingomonadaceae; genus Erythrobacter. The sequence goes on along the minus strand of JBJTTE010000215.1, from coordinate 337 downwards.
TTGAAGGATCTCTTGCGGATCAAGACCAAGGGCGTTCACGTCAATGATTTCTCGAGCTTCCTTGAGCGCGAGACCGGCCGCGTTGATCTTGATACGGTCAATCCGAGCTGGCTGATCTTCTCTGATGGCTTTTCCAGCTCGCGCATGTTCTCGAGCGCGGTCAAGCGCCTCTTTGACATCGCGGCTAGCTTCATCCTCTTACTGCTTACCTTACCCCTGATCATCCTGTTCGCCGCGCTGGTAAAGCTCGATAGCAAGGGCCCGGCCTTCTTCCGCCAGCAGCGCGTCGGGCTCTATGGCGAGCCCTTCACGCTGATCAAGCTGCGCTCGATGCGCA
>JBJTTE010000214.1:0-2844 GCA_046080005.1 Erythrobacter sp. | reverse complement strand
CATCGCGGAGCCCACTGGAAGGAGCGCGTGGCCATGGCGCAATGGTGGAGCGACCACCTCGACCAGCTGCGAAAGGGCGCGGAGGTTGTGCCGATAAAGGCGGGGAAGCGGTGACTAGTCTGGAGAAACCGCAACTCGTCTGTGATCCGCAAGCGACCAGCAGATTATGATTATATTTCATATATCTAATGCTGAGTGACTTGCCCGCAACTCACCGCAAACCCGCATAACTCGTGGGCGGGTCATTTCTGCACAAACCGTGTTTCCTTCAATACATCAATTAGATGCACCCCGAATTCGCGGGGTAGGGTGTGCTCGATGTTCCCCAACTGCGTGGGTCGGTTTCGATGCCTCTGACGCTTTCAACTTGGAGCACAAAGACATTCGCCCAGAACGGAGCCTCCGGCAGACTGGGCTTCAAAAACCCGGATCCGGTTCTGGCAGCTTTTGTGCTCTTGCGCGCAAGCAAGCGATGCGGGTTTAGGTATTTTCCAGGTCTACCTCAGCCCGAAGTCGTGAGGTTGTCGATGATAGCTCGCTTTATCGCCGGGGTGACCCCAAGCTCGCGCTCGATGAACAAGTCGATTGAGCCGTGCTTTACCGCCATCGCGTCGAGCGCGGCCTCGATATAGGCCGGGTCGGATGCCATCAGCGGGGCGACGAGTTCGCGCGGCAGGCGGGACAGGGCGGCATAGGGGCCCTCGCTCGGGCCTTCGGACAGTTTCGCCATGTAATCGACCAGATCGTCCGACAAGGCATAATCGGCCACGACGGTCTCGCGCGGGACGCCCAACAGCGTCAGCACCAGCGCGGCAGCCGTGCCGGTGCGGTCCTTGCCCGCCGAACAGTTGAAGGCGAGCGGCACCTTGCCCTCGGCGAGGAAGGCGAACATTTGGCGGAACGCGGGCGCCTGCTGTTCGGGCAGATCGCGGTACAAACCGATCATCGCCGCACGCGTCTTCTCGGCGCTGGCATCGGGCCCGCCCAGCACCTTCATCAGGTCGCCCGCATCGGCGGCATAGTCGCGCGTCCAGTAGGTGACATCGCTGTTCGCCGCGACATAGGGATTGGGCTCGGCCTGACGCTCCTCGCTGGTGCGCAGGTCGCAGACAGTGCGGATGCCGCGGCGGGCGAGCTCGGCCTGGTCCTTAACTGTAAGGCCCGCAGGGCTGCCGGCGCGGTAGAGCACTTCCCACCTGGTCACCCGGCCATCGGCGGTGCGATAGCCGCCGAGGTCGCGGAAATTGACCCCGCCCTCGAGTGGCAGCACCCGGCGGGGGTCCGTGAGCGCGGCGGCATTGGCAGCGACCGGCGAGAGGGCGGCTTTCGCCGCCGTCTCAGGCGCGGCGGCTTCCTTGCAGCCCGGCAGAAGCGCGAAGGCGGCCAGCGGCAGCAGCAAGGCGGGCGGGCGCATCGTCTATTCTCCCTGCATCGGCAGCAGAGCGGTCAGCTGCTCGCGGGTCAGCACCCCGGTTCCGGCGCGATAGGCATAGCCCGCCTGCATCGGACTCACCGCGATCGCTTTGCGATAGACGACGCTTTCATCGTCCATCTGTTCCGCGGCAGGCGCGGCGGTGTTGATATCAAAGCTCACGCCCGGAAGCGCCGGAATCTCGGCCCCGCGCGACTTCGCCATCGCCTGCATCATTGGCGAGGCGCTCGCGGCCATGTTGGCGGTGAAGCCGACTTTGTAGGCGTTGTAGGTGCCGACCTCTGACAGCTGCCAGCGCGCGCCTTCGAGTTTGTCGGGGAAGTTGACATTGAGCGCGAGACCGGCGGGGAGCAGCGCCCCGCCCTTGCCACGCGTTTCGAGATGCGCGACCAGCTCGACCGAGCGGCGCGCGACTTCATCGGACTGCGGATTGTCGAGGCTCGCCGCTTCGGTTCCGGCCCCGGCGCTCAGCGCAATCGCCGGGATGCCGAGCACAGCGGCAACCTGCGCCGCGCTGACCGTGCCCGAAGACAAGATGATCGCGCCGACGTTCTGGCCCTCGTTGGGGCCCGACAGTACCAGATCGGGCGCCTTGCCCCAGCGCGCCATGCCGACCACCTCGACCCCGTGGAGCAGCGAGGAGACCGGCGTGCCATCGACATAGTAGAAGTCGCGGCCCTCCGCAGGCAAGCCCTTGCGGGTCATCTGCCCGGCACCCGGTGCCCCCGCATCGGCGGCATCATTAAGGCAGGGAACTTTCAGCGGTGCGATCGGCCGTGCGATCCCGAGAGCCGCGCCCTGACCCGACTGGTTCTGGCACGGCACCGATACCACCACATCATGCCCGGCCGCCTTCAGCGCCTCGTAGAGTGCAACTACATTGCTAGTAAGGCCATCGTCATTGGTGAGCACGATGTTGCGCGCTGCTGCCGGGTTGGCCGCAAGTGCGAGGCTGGCGGCGGCGGCAAGGAGGGTGGTGCGGATCGTCATGGTCGGTCCCCTCGCAGGTCAGAAGTTGAAGCGCACGCCAAATAGGTAGCGTTCTCCGATCCGTTCGACTTCCGAAGGGGTCGCCGGCGAGCCCTCATAGGCGACATAGGTCTCGTCGGTGAGGTTGGCGAGATCGGCGAACAGGGTGATGTTCGGCGCCAGGGCATAGCGGGCGGTCACATCGAGGTTCTCGAAGCCCTGCCGGAACTCGCCCGCTCCCAGCCCGCCGAGCGTATCGAGGAAATCGGAACGCTTCTGGTAGGCGACCCGCAAGCTGAGCCCGGCATATTCGTAGAACACCGAGGCATTGAGCACCGTGTCCGACAGGCCCTGGAAGGCAAAGGTCTGGATCGTGCCGACGGCGTTCCGTGCGTCGAAATCGCCGTCCAGCAGGGTGAGGTTGCCCTGCACCCCAAGGCCGG
>JBJTTE010000213.1:0-4295 GCA_046080005.1 Erythrobacter sp. | reverse complement strand
CTCGACCGTGAGGCGGGCAAGACCTACGCGCACCTCCACGTGCCGACCTCATGCCGCCACTGCGAACACCCGCATTGCATGGCCGATTGCCCGCCCAACGCGATCAAGCGCGGTCCTGACGGCGAGGTGTTTATCGACGATACTTGCATCGGCTGCGGCAATTGCCAGCGCAACTGCCCCTATGGTGTGATCCGCATGGATGCCAAGCCGCCCAAGAAGCCGAACCTTCTGCAATGGATGCTGTTCGGAAGCGGCCCCGGGCCGGGCGAGGCGCCCTATAGCTGGCGCAAGAAGGCGGCTGCAAAGGAAGGCTCAGCAAAGCCAAAGCAAGCCATCAAGTGCGACATGTGCTCTGGCATCCAAGGCGGCCCTGCCTGCGTGCGCGCCTGTCCGACGGGTGCGGCAATCCGCGTCAGCCCGGACAAGTTCCTGACCTTCACCAAGCTTGCTGAGGGTGCCGACTAATGGCGACCAAGGTGGGGGGAAAGGTCGGCGGCACGGGCCGGTTTACAGAAGACGAGAAGCGGCGCAGCTCCGACCACGTCAGTTTTCTGAAGCACCGGGGTTATCGCTGGCTGTGGATCGCGCTGGCGCTGAGCGGCGTCAGTATCGCCGGTTATGTGCTGATTGATCAGGAGCCGCGCCCCAATGGTGGGACGTGGTATGGCTATACGCTCGGCACGATCGGACTGCTGCTGATCCTGTGGCTTACGCTGCTCGGCGTGCGAAAGCGGCGGATGAACCCGGGGGCATGGAGCCTCAAGGCCTGGACCAGCGCCCATGTCTATCTCGGCCTTGCGCTGATTGTCATTGGCACGCTGCATACCGGTTTCCAGATCGGCTGGAACGTCCATACCCTTGCCTATGTGCTGATGCTGCTGGTGATCGCATCGGGCATCTATGGCGTCATCGCCTATGCCTCTCTGCCTTCGAGCCTCAGCGCCAATCGCAACGAAATGACCCGCGGGCAGATGCTGGATGCGCTGACCGCGATTGACCGTCAGCTTGATAGCGCCGCGCAGCCGCTGGGCCGGGCTGAAGCCGATCTGGTGATCGCCGCGCTTGGACAAAGCGTGTTCTATGGCGGCCCCTTGGCCCGCTTGACGGGTGCCTATCCCGGCTGCGCGACGGCGCGTGCATTGGGAGGAATTGGCAGCGGGACTGAGGCGACAACCCGCGTGACCGCGCTGCTCGAAAAGCGCCGCGAGCAGCTCGCGCAGATTCGCGGGGCGCTCCGAATCCGCGCCGCGCTTGAGGTATGGCTGTTCATCCATATCCCTTTGACCATAGCTCTGATCGCCGCGCTCACCGCGCATGTGATCAGCGTGTTCTACTATTGGTAAGGCGCGGACGATGGCATTCCTGATCCGCACGATCGACTTCACTGCCGCAGGTAGCGAGATCGTCCGCGACCGGACGGTCGACAAAACCAGTGTTACCGTCGGCCGCGCTGCGGAAAATGATATCCACCTGCCCGATCTCGCGGTCGAGCAGAAGCATATCAGCATCGACCTTCAGTCAGGCGGGACACTCAAGGCTGCATCGCTGGGCACCTTGGGCTTCGGGCTTGACGGGCGGACCGTCACCGAGGGCACCATCGACCCGCGCACTGGCGGCGAAATCGCGCTCGGCTCTGCGCGGCTGACAGCTGCGCGCGAGGCCGATGGCACGATCATCATCACTATACGTCAGGTCGCCAACGAAGAGGGTAAGGGCGACGCGCTGCGCGGTTTCGCGCTTGCGAGCGCACTGCCCAGCAAGCGCACGATGAGCTGGATCTTCGCGACCACAGTGATCCTGCTGCTGCTGATTGTGCCGGTCGCCAGCCATCTGCTGCGCACGCCCGCCAAGCCGGATCCCACCGGCAAGACGCCAGGCACAGTGCTGCTTGACAGCGCCTGGACGAGCGGCGAGCTGTCGGTCAAGCATCAGAGCCTCGAGGACAGTTGCGAAAGCTGCCATGTCGCCGCTTTCGAGAGCGTTCAGGATGAAACCTGCATATCTTGCCACAAGGAAACCGGCGATCACGCCGCGATGCCGCGCCTTGCCAAGGGAAGCCCAGCGCTCTCGCCCGGCGACGCGCTGCAATGGCGGATTGCAGAAGGCTTCGGCAAGGAAGGACCGCTCGGCTGCGTCTCGTGCCATTCAGAGCATGAAGGCCCGGTGCGTAAGCCGGCCGGGGGCGAGGCCTTCTGTTCGAATTGCCATGACAAACTCGATACCCGCCTGACCGACGTCGACTTTGCCAACGCGCATGATTTCGGCAAGGAGCACCCGCAGTTCCGCCCGGTCTATTTCGCGTCCTTCGGCGAGGCCAAGCCGGTGCGGGCAGCGATCGGCAAGCTGCCGGTCGAACGCAGCGGGCTCAAGTTCCCGCATGATGTCCATATGGACGCGCGCGGCGGCGCGGCACGCATGGCGATCAGCCTCAGCCAGTACCGCGCACCGCTTGAATGCAAGGATTGTCATACCCTCACCGCTGATCTCGTGTCGTTCAAAGAGGTGAAGATGGAAGACGCCTGCGAAGGATGCCACAGCCTGGTCTCGGGCCGCACGGATGGCGGCGGGTTCAGCAAGCTGCGCCACGGCAATGTCAAGGAACTGGCCGAGGATCTTTCTCGCATCTCAACGGGTCCGCACCCGCGTTTGGTCCCCGGTCGGCAACGTCCGGGCCAGATCGGCAGCGGCGCATCGCCCTATCGTGCGGATTTCGGTCGGCCCGTGCGGGCCTATATCGGATTGTCAAACGCGCTATCTGCAGGCGGCATCTGCACTGAATGCCACTTGCCCACGACTGGCCCCACGGGGCAAGCCGATCTGATGCCGGTCAATTGGCCCGATCGTTTCCTCACCAACGGCTATTTCAACCACGAGGCGCACAAGCAGGAGAAGTGCACCGATTGCCATGCGGCCAATACCTCGAAGGTCGCGACTGATCTGCTCATGCCCGATCTCAAGAGCTGCCGTGATTGCCACCTCGGGGCTACAGCGGTTAAGACCAAGAAGATCGTGCCGTCCGATTGTGCCATGTGCCACGCTTACCACCTGCCATCCGGGCAATGGTCATCCAAGGGTCCACAGCCGCACTATAGGCCGGTGCCTGATCCAAATAGGTCCACCCCCGATAAAACAATAGTTGCAGCCTTGGCAGGGTCAGCTAAGCCCTAGAGATGGTCGTAGACCCAGCAGTATCGCGTGCCGTGCTTATAGCGCAGATGACTGACATTCATGTCGGTTTTGCGCCGGACGATAAGCCGGAGGAGCTCAACGTCACGCGCTGCCGCGCGACGATCAAGCGGCTGCTTGAAGGGCCCAACTGCCCTGACATGCTGGTTCTATCCGGGGATATCACCGATCATGGCGATGCCCAGAGTTTCGCCAAGACGGTTGAACTAATCAAGGATTGCCCGTTCCCGATCCTGCCGATGGTGGGCAATCATGACACTCGTGCAGGACTGCTCGGGGCGTTCCCGCAAGTTATACCGGCAGATGGCGGGTTCCTTCATTATGTCACCGAAGCACCAATGGGCCTCCGGATCATCTGCCTGGATACGCTTGAGGATGGCAGGCATGGCGGCGCTTTCTGCGAGAAACGCGCCGAATGGCTTGCCGCCCGACTGGCCGAGGCACCTGATCAGCCGACACTGATCTTCATGCATCATCCGCCCATAGTTGTCGGGATCGACTGGATGGATCCTGCCCCAGAGGAAGCGTGGATGGTGCGGCTGCGCGAAGTCCTGACCGGGCAGCATCAGGTGCAGGCAATCCATTGCGGGCATCTGCACCGCCAGATCACGACGCGCTTTGCCGGCATTCCGCTGGGTGTTACGCCATCGGTCGCGCCGCTGGTCTCGATGGACCTCAATCCGATCGACGCCGCGACGCCCGATGATCGCGAGCTGATCAGCACCGAGCCGCCGACCTATGCGCTCCATCGCTGGGATGGGACGAGCCTCGTATCCCATTACGAACGCGTCGGCGATTGGCAGATCCTCGCGCGCTTCCACGCCGGGCTGCAACCGATGATCGAAGGCATGTTCGCCGAACGCGTATAGTAGTCGGGCGGCGCGCCCTGCACCTGCCATCCCACGAACCTCGTTAGCGCTTTTAGGCTGGGTGGCACGCCTGCAGCCACATGTCGAATCCTAAGGAGGCTAGGCGGCGGTGAGCGGGTTGACCGCGCGCGGCTCCTACGCTCGGCTGGAATTCATGATCCTAGAGCGGTTTCCGACCAACCTGACCCACCCTCATCGCGTTCTGCAGTCCGCTGGACAGGAATGGCGCGCCGCAGGGGC
>JBJTTE010000212.1:0-6807 GCA_046080005.1 Erythrobacter sp. | reverse complement strand
ATTTGCCCAAAGGACCGCCGCATGACCGCCGCCTTGCTGATACCCCTGCTTATGCAAGCTGCCGAGCCTCCCGTGCCCGAATGGAATTGCGATAACCCCTTGGTGCAGCAGGAAATGAATTGGTGCGCCGCGCAGGACTATGCCGCCGCCGATGCCGAACTCAATGCACAGTGGAAAATCACCGCTGCAATCATGAAGGAGCGCGATGCGGGTACCAGGGAGAACTTCGAACCGATCAAACCTGTCACTCCAAGCGATGATGGCGCGGCGCGGATGCGTTACACAGGCCACTTCCAGACCTTGCTCGAAGCTCAGCGGGCATGGCTCGCCTATCGTGACGCACAGTGCCGGCTAGAAGGTTACGCCTTTCTTGGCGGGTCCGCGCAACCGATGATCGTGTCGGGTTGTCTCGCCATACTGAGCCGCCAGCGCACGCAGGAACTGCGCGATCTTGCGGAAACCCTCGGGTGATCTTGCAAATCCGCTAGCTTGCGCCCGGCGCAATCCCTCGGCATAGCCGCGCGCACAATAGGCACCTGTGAGAGAGGTATCCGCGCTTGTTTGCGAAAATCCTGATTGCCAACCGCGGCGAGATCGCCTGCCGGGTCATTACCACTGCGCGCAAGATGGGGATCAAGACCGTCGCGGTCTACTCCGATGCCGATGCCCGCGCGCCGTTTGTGGCGATGGCCGATGAGGCGGTGCATATCGGACCTTCGCCTGCTGCCGAAAGCTATCTGGTCGCCGACAAGATCATCGCTGCCTGCAAAGAAACCGGGGCCGAGGCCGTCCACCCCGGCTATGGCTTCCTGTCAGAGCGCACGTCTTTTGCCGAGGCGCTCGCCAAGGAAGGGATTGCCTTTATCGGGCCGCCGGTGGGCGCGATCGCCGCGATGGGCGACAAGATCGAAAGCAAGAAGCTCGCCAAGGAAGCGGGCGTCAATGTCGTCCCCGGCTTCGTCGGCGAGATCGAGGATACCGAGCACGCCGTCCGCATCTCGAACGAGATCGGCTATCCGGTAATGATGAAGGCCTCAGCGGGCGGCGGGGGCAAGGGGATGCGCCTTGCCTATTCCGAAGCCGATGTGCGCGAAGGCTTTGAAAGCGTGAAGCGCGAAGGGCTCAACTCCTTCGGCGATGACCGCGTGTTCATCGAGAAGTTCATTCTCAACCCGCGCCACATCGAGATCCAGATCCTCGGCGACCAGCACGGAAATATCCTCTACCTCAACGAGCGCGAATGCTCGATCCAGCGCCGCCACCAGAAGGTGGTCGAGGAAGCGCCGTCGCCCTTCGTCACGCCCAAGATGCGCAAGGCAATGGGCGAGCAATGCGTCGCGCTGTCGCGCGCGGTGGGATATTATTCGGCGGGCACGGTCGAGCTGATCGTGAGCGGCGCGGACCCGACGGGAGAGAGCTTCTACTTTCTTGAAATGAACACCCGCCTGCAGGTGGAGCACCCTGTCACCGAAGCGATCACCGGGATCGATCTCGTCGAGCAGATGATCCGCGTCGCCGCGGGCGAAAAGCTGGCGATGACGCAGGATGACATCGGCATCGATGGCTGGGCGATCGAGAACCGCGTCTATGCCGAAGACCCCTATCGCGGGTTTTTGCCGAGCACCGGGCGATTGGTCGAATATTCACCGCCGCTACCGGGCTGGACCCAGGATGAAACGGTCGGTGGCAAGGCCCGGCGCGGCGTCGCGCGCGGGGTCGGCTCGGTCCGCGTCGATGACGGCGTTTATCACGGCGGCGAGGTCTCGCGCTTCTATGATCCGATGATCGCCAAGCTCATCACCTGGGCGCCGACGCGGGATCAGGCGGCGGATTTGCAAATCGAGGCGCTCGACAATTTCCGCATCAAGGGCCTGAGCCACAACGTCGATTTCCTCTCGGCGATCATGCAGCACCCGCGCTTCCGGTCAGGCGAGCTGACCACCGGTTTCATCGCCGAGGAATATCCCGAAGGCTTCCACGGCGCGGCCATCAGCGAAGATTTCGCGCGGCAGCTGGCGGCGATCTGCGCGGGCAATGAATTCACCTTGCAGAGCCGTGCGCGCCGCATCTCCGGTCAGCTTGATGGCGATGACGGGCGCGAGGGTGTGCAACGCGTGACCAGCGAATGGCTCGTCAAGCTCGGCGATCAGCGCTTCACGGTGGTGCTCGGCCAAGGCCATGCGATGGTCGATAGCGTGCGCGTCGAAGGCCAGTGCGACTGGATGCCGGGGATGGCGCAGGCGACCGCAACCAACGCTGCGGGCGAGAGCTTTGGTCTGATCGTTGAGCGGCTGGGCAATCACTGGAAGGTCACTACGCGCGGCGCTGCGCACACCGCGCTGGTGCTGCCGCTTGCGCTGGCACGCCACGAATCGCTGATGCTCGAGAAGGTCCCGCCCGATCTCTCGCGTCTGCTGATCTGTCCGATGCCGGGGATGCTGGTGAAGCTGCATGTCGGCGAGGGTGACAAGGTCCAGCCCGGACAGCCGCTGGCGACGGTCGAAGCGATGAAGATGGAGAACATTCTGCGCGCCGAAAAGGAAGGCGTGATCGCCAAGATCAACGCCGCCGAGGGCGAGAGCCTTGCGGTTGATGCGGTGATACTCGAGCTGGAGTGACGCCCTGCCATCCGCACCGCGCTCCTGCTAGAAGAGTTTCTGTCTGCCACTCAATCTTGGCACATCAGGGGAAGCTGCTAGGACAGGCGCGTCTTGGTTGGGAGAATTTCCATGGTGCTACCGATCACTGCACTCACCGCCGCCGCGCTTGCGCTGCTCTTGCTTACGCTGGCGATTGAGACGGTCTCAAAGCGTCTCAAGCTCAAGGCGGCGTTCGGCGATGCGGATGATCGCGGCCTGATCGCTGCAACACGCAGCCACGGCAATCTCGCTGAACACGCGCCGATCGTGCTGATCATGCTCGGGCTGCTTGAATATGGCGGCACCAACGGGAACCTGCTGACCGCGCTTGCGGGGGCGTTTGTTGTTGGCCGGATCGCGCATGCCATCGGGCTTCATCAGGACGCAGAACCAGGCAAGGCCCCGCTGCTGCGTCAGGTCGGTGTGATCGTGACATGGCTGATCATGCTGGTGTCGGCTGGCTTACTGATTCTGATGGTTATTGTCCGTTAACGCGATGTCGCGCGAAGCGAGAGTGGACGATCTTGCTGGTCTGCTGGGGCAGATCGAGCGCCGCGCTGATGCAGGCGAGCTAATCTAGCACCAGATGCAGGCACTGGTTGAAGTCTGTGAGGACATAGTCTGCAAAGGCCGGGCCGTTCACGAACCCTCGCCGACGATAAAGCGCCAAGGCGGGCTCGAAGGCAGGGCCGGTGCCGGTCTCGAGGCTGAGCGCGGTGAGGCCCTCGGCGCGGGCATGGATGATGATCGTCTCGAGCAGCGCCGCCGAGGGGGAGAGCCTCGCAGTCGATGCGGTGATCCTCGAATTGGAATAGGCCGGCCTGTGTCGGGCGCGGGCGGAAGGACTGGTCCGCCCGCAGGCGTTTTCCAACCCAAGGATGGGCACAGGCGGTCAGGAACCCGCGCAGCTGTGTAGGGCAAGTGTGGCAGGTAGACTGTCTGAAAGTCGGAACGGCCCTGAGCCATTCCTACTTGTGGCCTTCGTGCCCAGCGGGGCGTCTGTTCCAGACCCCGCGTCTGAAGCTGCCAGACCGTCTCCAGATCGCGTTAGACCCCTGTCAGACCCCCGCTAGACCCGGTTTAGACCCCCGCGAAACAGCGTCATTTGTCCTTCAAGAGACAGGTCCGAATTTCTTTGACCTGTCGCGGTCTGCCATGCCGCCGGCGTAAATCTGAACTAAAGAACTCTAACTGACTAATTTTGTTTCAAGTTTTGTTGTAAATTTACGCCAGAATCGCGAATTCTGAGAAAAAGTGCTGTTTGTCACTGTCCTACCCACCGCTTTGTGAGAGACTCTGTATCTGCCGAGTCGCGGTATCTCTCGCGCTCGCCGATTGAATCTAGTGGGAGGATTTAATCATGGCACATACGGGAACCGGTTTTTTTGACCGGAAGGGTCATTTCTTCAAGACGGCGCGCGATGCGACGGTCAGCGATCTGGCGGGCTTGCTCTGCCAGATCGGCGAGGGTGAAAGCCTCGCGCCGGGCATCGCCTTTATGCTGCTCGAACGCCGCGCCGACATCGAGCGCCTGTTCGGCGAGCATGACAAGATGCTTGAGGAAGAGGCAGCGATGAAGGCCGTTCGTGGCACCGAATCGCGGGGCAATGTCGCCAAACTTCCGAGCCGGCCAGCTTCGTAACCTTTGACCGTCAATCCAGGGCCAGATGCAGGCACTGGTTGAAGTCAGTCAGCACGTAGTCGGCAAAGGCGGGGCCGTTCTCGAACCCGCGCATGCGGTAGAGTGCCAGCGCGGGCTCGAAGGCAGGACCGCTGCCGGTTTCGAGGCTGAGGATGCGCAGGCCTTGCCCGCGTGCATGGGCGATAATCGTCTCGAGCAGCGCTGCGGCCAACCCTTGGCGCAGGAAATCGGGATAGGTGCGCATCGACTTGAGCTCACCGCGCTGTTCATCCAGCACTTTGAGGGCACCGATCGCTGCCGCTTGGCCTCCGACGTGCGCCGCCCAAACGGTCACAGATTCGTTCTGTAACCCGCTCAAATCAAGCGCAAAACTGAAACCGGGCGGTGAACCTTCGCGCATCGCACGCTGGTGGAACGCGATCAGATCACGCACTTGCGGGTCATCAAAGTCGGCAAGGGTGATGCGCGGTGTCATCCTTCGACCATCGCCACCGCGCGGATCCACCCGGCGCTGGCGCGTTCGATCTTCACCGGAAAGCAGCTGACCGTGAAGCCATGTGCCGGGAGCGCGGCAAGATTGGCAAGCTTTTCGATCTGGTAATAGGGCCGGATGCGCCCCGCCTTGTGGCCTTCCCAGATGATCGCGGGATCGCGGTCCGCGGCCCAGCGCCGCGCGGTGTGGCTGAAGGGCGCGTCCCAGCTCCAGGCATCGGTGCCCACCACCTCAATCCCATGCTCGGTGAGCCACAGGGTCGCCTCCGCGCCGAGGCCGACCCCCTGATCGGTGAAACCGTCGGTGCCATAGATCGCGCCCGATTGAACCAGCACAATATCAAGCGGTTGGAGCGCATATCCGATGCGCGCGAGCTCGGCCTCGACCTCGGCTGCGCTGACCACATGGCCATGTGGCAGGTGCGAGAAATCAAGCTTCACGCCGGGGCGCAAGAAGCGGTCGAGCGGGGCTTCGTCGATGCTGGGGGCAGGGCTTGCACCGGAATCCGTGGTCGAATGATAATGCCACGGCGCGTCCATATGCGTGCCGTTATGCGTTGATAATTCGATAAATTCGACCGCCCAGCCTTCGCCATCGGGCAGGTCTTCGCGCTGCAGGCCGGGAAAGAACATCGCGATCTGCTCCCACGTGTTCTCGTGGGTCATATAGGTGACTTTGGGGCGCATCACCTCGGGATCGGAAATGACGCTGTTGGTGATCGGGATCGAGAGATCGATGAAACGGGTCATGCGGTCAGTTCTCCATCGAGAAAGGCTGCAATATCAGCAAGGTCGACGTCGCGGGCGACATAGGCTTCACCCAGCGACCGCAGCAGCAGGAAGGGCAGCGTCACGCCTTCGGCCTTCTTGTCATGGCGCATATGCTCGACCAGTGCTGCGCCGTTGCAGGTGAGGTGAAGCGCAGCGAGCGCGGAAGGCAGGCCTGCCGCCGACACAGCGGTCTCGGCCCGCGTTGCGTCGGCTGCCGAGATTTCGCCGCGCCGCGCCGAATAGCGCGCTGCGAGCACCATCCCCAGCGCCACCGCCTCCCCGTGCAGCAGGCGGTCGGAAAAGCCGGTCTCGGCCTCCAGCGCATGGCCGAATGTGTGTCCGAGATTGAGCAGGGCGCGGCGGTCAAGCGTCTCGCGCTCGTCCTCGGCCACGATCTGCGCCTTCATCGCGATACTGGTGGCAATGGCATAATCAAGCGCGGCAGGTTCGCGCGCTAGAACGCTGTTTCCATTGGTTTCCAGCCATTCAAAGAAAGCCGCATTGCCGAGCAGGCCATACTTCAGCACCTCGGCATAACCGGCGCGCATCTCCCGATCGGGCAGGGTGTCGAGCGTCGTGGTATCGACCAGCACCAGCGCGGGCTGGTGGAAGGCGCCAATCAGGTTCTTGCCCGCCCGGGTATTGATCGCGGTCTTCCCACCAACCGAGCTATCGACCTGCGCGAGCAGCGTGGTCGGCAATTGCACAAAGCCCACGCCGCGCTTGAGGATCGCGCAGGCAAAGCCGACAAGATCGCCCACCACCCCGCCGCCGAGCGCAAAGACGTGATCCTTGCGGGTCACCCCGAGCGTGAGCAGCCAGTCGGAAAGGCGTTCGAGCATACCCCAGCTTTTGGCCTCTTCTCCGGGTGCCACCACGAACCATTCGGGCGCAAGGCCGTGATTCGAAAGGTCTGCTTCGATAGTGGCGGCATAAAGCCTGTGGGTGTTGGCATCGGCGACAAAGGGCACGCGCCGCCCGCCGCTATAGGCCTTCAAGAACGGCGCGGCAGCCTCGCCCAGACGGGTCAGCAGGCCTTGCGCGATCACCACATCATAGGCGCGCCCGGCAAGCGCGACGGGGATTACAGCCATTGGTCAATCGCCTCGAGAATCGCCCGGGCGGTGTCGGCGTGAGGGCCGCTTTCGCTGACGACACGGATAGGGGCCTCGGCATAGAAAGGCGCGCGCTCGCTCGCCAGCCGGGTGAGAATTTCCTTGGGATCGCCGTGCTTTAGCAGCGGGCGGGTGTTGCGCCGCGCAG
>JBJTTE010000211.1:0-5184 GCA_046080005.1 Erythrobacter sp. | reverse complement strand
CCGGGTGGTGGTGCTCGAGGGCGAGACGGCCACTGGCTACCATGCCTCGGGTCGCTCGGTCGCGATTGCGCATTACGGTCTTGGGGTGCCGGTGGTGCGCACCCTGACCGCGCTGAGCCTGCCCGGGCTTGCCAGGCACGGCACGCGTCACCCGGCGCTCCACATTGCCAAGGCGGGGCAGGACGCGGCGCTCGATGCCTTGGAGGACACCCATCGCCAGTTTGGCTGCGACTATGCGCGGATCGGGGGCGAGGCCGCCCGCGCGCTGCTGCCAGTCCTGAAGCCCGAGGCTTGCGAAGCGGCGCTGGTCGATCACGGGGCGCTCAAGCTGGATACGGATGCGATGCTCCAGTCGCATGTGGCAGAATTGCGCGCAGCGGGCGGGACGCTGGTCACAGGAGCGCGGGTTGTTGCCCTTACCCGCGCTGGGGCTGGCTGGCAGGTCAGCACCACCGCCGGAGACTTTGCCGCGCCGCTGCTCGTCAATGCCGCCGGGGCGTGGGCGGACGCGCTGGCGCACATGGCGGGGGTCACGCCCATCGGGATCGAGCCGCGCCGCCGCACGGTTATCAGCTTCGCCGCGCCCGAGGGGGAGGATGTCCGCAGCTGGCCCTTCACCAAGACCGTCGGCGAAGGCTTCTACCTGCTCCCCGAGGGACGCGGGCAAATCCTCGCATCGAGCATGGACCAGACCCCGACCGATCCGTGCGATGCCGCAGCCGAGGAACTCGATATCGCCATCGCCGCTGACCGGGTGGAACAGGCGACCAATCTTGCGATCCGGCGGATCAGCCATAGCTGGGCCGGGCTGCGGAGCTTTGCACCAGACGAGCTTCCGGTGATCGGCCATGCAGCGGAAGCAGAGGGCTTTTTCTGGTGCGCGGGACAAGGCGGCGCGGGGTTCCAGACCGCCCCTGCTCTCTCGCGCATTGCCGCAGCAGCGGTGCTAGGCTTGCCCTTTCCTGAGGATTGCGCAGCAGCTGGGCTCTCAGCGGAGCAGTTTTCGCCTGCGCGGCTCGGTGCCTAGAATCGGATCATCACGCTGCGGGCTAGCGCAGGCGAGACCGAGTAGACCGCGCGCAGCACCTTCACCATGCCGATATTGGCCTCGGGTTTGCCGCCTTCAATCGCCGCAATGATCTGGCGCGCGCATTCCTGCGGGGGCATTTTTGAGCCGGTGAAGTCATCGGTCATTTGGGTGTCGACCACTGGCGGCAGCGCCTCGACCACCAGGATCGGCTCGCCCGCGAGCTGCGCCCGCAGCGCCATGGTGAAGCTGCGCAGGCCTGCCTTGCTCGCACAATAGACCGAGCTTGCAGCATTGGGTGCGATTGCGAGGCCGCTTGTGACATTGACGATCGCCGCTTGCGGGCGGGTGCGCAGGCGCGGCAGCAATGCGGAGATCAGCCGAACCGGCGCGGACAGGTTGGCATAGAGGCATCCATCGGCCTCATCCGGATCGGGCAAGCGCTCGCGCACATCATGCGGCACGCCGAGCCCCGCATTGTTGATGAGGATATCGATCGGTCGATCCCCGAGCGCCGCCACCAGCGCATCGACCCCGGCGGCGTGCGAAAGATCGGCGGCGATCACCACAAATCCCTCGCGCTCCATCGCTGCCAGCCGCTCCGGATCACGCCCGGTCAGGATCACGCTGGCACCCTTGGTCTTTAATTGCCGCGCAAGCTCGCGGCCAATCCCCGCGCTGCCGCCAGTCAGCAGGACTATCTTGCCATTAGCATCCATCAGACTTTGACCACCCCATGCGCAATCAGGCTTTCGCCGCAGTCAGCGATGGTGTCCTCGACCGGGCGCATTGTCCAGCCAAGACGCTCCGTAGAACGGGACGCATCGACATGGCGGATTTTGCCAATCTCGGTCTTGATCCCGCGCACCTCGGGGTTGAACAGCGCGAGGACATTGACCAGCCATTCGGGCATCGGACGGGTCGGAGCCTTCTTCGCCCTGCCGCCGAGCCGCGCGCGCAGCACGCCTGCGACTTGCAGCGCCGTCAGGAACTGGCCAGCGCCCAGAAACCGCTCGCCCGCGAGGCCCGGTGTTTCGAGCGCCAATACATGCAGCGCGGCAATGTCGCGCAGGTCTACAATCGGAAAGCCAAGGTCGGGTGCCATCGGCATCGCCCCGCTCAGCAATTGCTGCACCAACTCGACCGATGCGGAGAAGTCCCCGCTATCAACCGGACCAAGCACCATGCCGGGATTGACCGAGACGAACTCCATCGCGCCCGCTTCCGCCGCGACCCAGTCGCGCGCCGCACGCTCGGCGATGGTCTTGGACTTGACGTAGGGATAGGCGTCGGGATGGTTGATATCGGTCCAGCGGGTTTCGTCGAAGGTGTATTCGCCGCGATCAACGCCGTAGACGACGGCCGCGGTCGAGGAAGTCTGGACAAAGCGGGTGACGCCCGCCGCCTTGGCGAAGCGGAGCGCGCGCAGCGTGCCCTCGCGCGCCGGAACGATCAGGTCGTCCTCATGCTTGGGTGCCTTGGCCGGGATCGGCGAGGCGACATGCGCCACATGGCTGCAGCCGACCATGGCTTCGGCCCAGCCGGCATCGCTCAGCAGCTCGGCTTCGAACAGGCGAAAGGCCTCGGGCGAAGGATGGCCCAGCCGCGCGCGCAAGTCCGCCTAGCTCTTGGCGATGCTGCGCACCGTGCCGCGCACCGTCCAGCCCCTTGCCAGCAATTGCCGGATCAGCTCCGCGGCGATGTAGCCGGTCGCGCCTGTCACCAAAACTGTGCCTGCCATGCGATCCTCCTTTGTCTGCACCTGCGGCACGCCTTTGCCATCTAAGTTTTCTATCGCAACTTATCTGACGAACGCCGGTTCATTGGGTCTGTTGCGGCGCGGCGTCCCGTGTTTACTTGATGGCGTATTGCTGTATTAATACACCTCTTGGGAGGATACACGATGAAGCCAATCCGCGCCGCATGCCTGCTTCTTGCAACGCTTGCCCCGGCCATGGCCAGCGCGACTGCCCCTGCTGGAACGCCCGCCTTCGACCCCCGGTCATTGCGCGGAACGCAGGAAGGCCCGATCACCGAAGTGCTGACCATCGGCAGTGCGCACCTCGGTCAGTTGGAGACCAAACCCACCGCACAACAGCTCGACAGCATGCTCGACAAGCTCGAAGCATTCCGGCCCACGATCATTACGCAAGAGGGACTTTCGGGCGAACAATGCGATCAGGTCGAGCGCTATCGGGCGCGCTATGCCGGGATCTTCGATGACTATTGCTGGGACACCAAAGAGGTCGAAGCATCGACCGGCCTGACGGTGCCCGGGGCAATGGCAGAGATCGAGACCACCTTGGCGGCCTGGCCTGCCAGCCCTACCCCTGCACAGCGCCGCAAACTGGCTTCGCTGTTCCTGGCCGCGAACGACCGGCCCTCCGCGCTGGTCCAGTGGCTGCGCCTCGCGCCGGGCGAGCGCCAGCTTGGCGATGGGATCGACCAGCCGCTGATGGACATTCTGACCAAGACCGAGAAGAGCCCCAACGAGCGGATCACAATCGCCGTGGCTTTGGCTGTGCGCTTGGGCCTCGAACGGGTTCACGCGGTTGATGATCACACCGCCGGTAGCATCCAGACCCTTGCCGGTCCGGATTTCGCAACCGCCCTTCAGGCGCATTTTGCATCGCCAGGTGCAGACGCAGTGCCGGAATTGGTCCGTTCCAACGCAGCGCAGGCAGACGCCGCGACTTCAGGCGATTACTTGGCGTTTTTCCGCGTGCTCAACGATCCCTCGGTGCAACGCGCTTTCATCGAATTTGACTTTGGCCGCGCGCTCAAGATCAAGGGTGATGGGCTGCATGGCCGCCGCTATGTCGCCTGGTGGGAGACGCGCAATCTGAGGATGGTGGCCAATATCCGCGAAGCCTTTGGCAATGCCCCGGGAACGCGCGTGCTCAACATCGTCGGCGCGTCGCACAAGGGCAATTACGACGCCTATCTCGATCAGATGTCGGACGTGCAAATCGTCGATGCGCTGGCCGTGCTGAAATAGGCGCGAGCTCGCCGTCAGGCGCTCATTTGAACAGCACCAGTTCCTCGGCCATGGTCGGGTGGATCGCCACGGTCGCGTCGAAATCGGCCTTGGTCAGCCCGGCTTTGACCGCGATGGCGGCAGCCTGCATGATCTCGGGCGCGTCGGGGCCGATCATGTGGATACCAACGATCCGGTCCGAAGCGGCATCGACGATCATCTTGTAGAGGCTGCGCTCGTTGCGCCCCGCCACCACGTTCTTCATCGGGCGGAAATCGGCCTGGTAGACCCGCACCGCGCCGAGCTTGTTTCGCGCCTCGCCCTCGGTCATGCCGACCGCGGCAATAGGGGGATGGCTGAACACGGCGCTGGGCACGCAGGAGTGGTCGACCGCATAGGGTTCGCCTGGGCCGAACATGCTATCGGCGAAGGCCTGGCCCTCGCGGATCGCGACGGGCGTGAGCTGCACCCGGTCGGTGACGTCGCCCACGGCATAGATGTGGGGGACATTGGTGCGGCTGAACGTGTCGACGACGATCTCTCCGCGCGCGCCGAGTTCGACCCCGGCGTTCTCGAGTCCCAGTCCCTCGACGTTGGGCACGCGGCCTGTCGCGACCATCACCGCGTCGTATTCGCACGGCTCCTGCCCGGTGAGCTTGACCATGAGCGTGCCGTCCTCCTGCTTCTCGACGCTTTCGAACTCGGCGTGGAACAGGAAGCTGATGCCCTTGACCATCGAGATCTGCAGCAGCCGGTCGCGCACCGCGGTGTCGTAGCCGCGCAGGATCGTGTCGGATCGGTTGGCGATCGTCACCTTGCAGCCGAACTCGTTGAAGATGCCCGCGAACTCGTTGGCGATGTAACCCCCGCCGGCGATCAGGATGCGGCGCGGCAGGGTCTCGAGGTGGAAGGCCTCGTTCGAGGTGATGACGTGCTCGTTGCCGGGGAAGTCGGGGATATGCGGGCGCGCCCCGGTGGCGATCAGAATGTACTTGGCGGTGACGGTCTGGCCGCTTGCCAGGGTGATTTCGTGCGGACCGGTGATCGTCGCGCGCTCGGGGAAGATGGTGACGTTGTGGTTGCCCAGCGTCTGGCCATAGAGCCCTTCGAGGCGCGTCACGTCGTTCTGGACGAGATCGCGCAGCGCCGCCCAGTCGAAGCTCTTGCCCTCGATGGTCCA
>JBJTTE010000210.1:0-3440 GCA_046080005.1 Erythrobacter sp. | reverse complement strand
CAAAAGGGTGCGCATTTCATCGAGCTTGCCTGCCAGCGCCGCATTCCGCTGCTGTTCCTCCAGAACACCAGCGGCTTCATGGTCGGCGGGAAATACGAGGCGGAGGGCATCGCCAAGCACGGCGCGAAGCTCGTCACCGCCGTCGCCACCGCGACTGTGCCCAAGGTGACGGTGGTGATCGGCGGCAGCTTCGGCGCGGGGAACTACGGCATATGTGGCCGAGCCTACAGCCCCCGCTTCCTGTTCACCTGGCCCAATGCGCGCATCTCGGTAATGGGCGGAGAGCAGGCGGCCTCTGTGCTCGCCACCGTCCACCGCGACGCCGAGCGCTGGACGCCCGAACAGGCCGAGGCCTTCAAAGCCCCGATCCGCCAGAAATACGAGGACGAAGGCAACCCCTACTACGCCACCGCCCGCCTGTGGGACGACGGCGTGGTCGACCCGGTGCAGACCCGCGACGTGCTGGCGCTGGCGTTTGCGGCGTGTCTTGAGGCTCCGATCGCGGAGCGGCCTGCGTTTGGCGTGTTCAGGATGTAATCATGGAACTGCACCTACCCGGCGCACAGGTGGTCAGCATCGGCAGCTCTGCCGAACTCGCTGCGGCGCTGGCTTCGCTGGGCAGCATCCTGCCGGGCGAGGTGATCGAACTGAAGGCGAGCGAGAAGCACTCGATCCGCGCCAAACGCGACGATGCCTACAGGATCGTCACCGCCCGGCGGCCGGGTTGGTGGTTCCGCCAAACGCTGACGACCGGCGATTCGCTCGATCTTTCCGGGCGAAAGCCGCGACCATTCTGGCAGCCGCGCGGCAGCTTGAATGATGCCAAGGTTCTGACTGTGTTCCGAGAGTTCTTCGAAGGCAGGACATTCAGACAGCCAACCGAAGGTGCCTGACTGAAACCTCCACGCTTTCCCTTGCGTAAACCCCTCGATTGAAGGCAGTAACGCGAGCGAACGAGGGACCATACATTGCCGCACGACCATATCCGTAAACCCACGCTGCTCTCGCGCATCGTACGCCGGATCATCCTCGCGATCTGGTACATCCGGGGTTGGAAGATCGACTCCCCGCTGCCCAAGCACCTCAAGAAATTCGTGCTCGCGGGCGCGCCGCATACCTCCAACTGGGACTTCGTGTTCTTCACCGGCGCGACCCATGAAGAGGGCATCCGCCCCAACTTCATGGGCAAGCACACGCTGTTTCAGGGGCTGATGAAGAACTTCATGTTCGATATGGGCGGCATCCCGGTCGACCGCCGCAGCCGCCTCAATGCCACCGAACAGGTCGCCGCCGAATTCGCCGCGCGCGATAGCCTCGCGCTTGTGATTGCCTGCGAGGGCACCCGCAAGACCGATGGCAAGTGGAAATCCGGCTTCTACCACATCGCCCGCGCCGCCAACGTCCCGATCGTCCCCGCCTTCGCCGACAACGCCGCTAAGATCGTCAGCTTCGGCCCGCCGATGATCCCAACAGGGAACTACGGCGAGGACCTGGCCAAGATCGCTGAATGGTTCCGCTCCAAGCTTCCCGATTACGAACGCTTCAAGGTTCTGGAACAACAGGCGCGCGACATCATTTCCGGAAAGAATGATGTTTGAACTTTTGGCGCTCAACGCTGCGATCCTGCTTGTCCTCGTGCTGATCCAGTGGGCGATCAGCGTGAAGATCGATGATGTCTCCTTCATCGATGCCTTCTGGGGCGCGGGCATGGGCATCCTCGCCGTGGCGAGTTGGCTGCATGTGTCCGGTGGGCCGGGCGCGCTCGCGACGCTGATCATGGCCATGACGGCCGCCTGGGGCTTCCGGCTCGGCATCTACCTGTTTCTGCGTTGGCGCAAGCACGGCGAGGACCCGCGCTACAAGATGATCCTTAAGAAGGATCGCGAAGCCGGCCGCTTTGCACAAGCTGCGCTGACCCGCGTCTGGCTGATGCAGGCAGTGCTGCTGTTCGCCGTCTGTAGCCCGGCACAGGTCGGCATGCTTGCCAGCCCGGAACCCTCGCCGATCCCACCGCTGGCATGGGCCGGGTTCGGCGTGTGGTGCATCGGCGTGTTCTTTGAGTGGGTGGGCGACTGGCAGCTTACCCGCTTCAAGGCAGACCCCTCCAACACCGGCAAGGTGCTCGACACCGGGCTATGGCGGTATACCCGTCACCCTAATTATTTCGGCGATTTTGCCGCATGGTGGGGCATCTGGCTCGCCTGTGCAGCGGCGGGTTGGGGTTATGCGCTGGCGACGATCATCGGCCCTCTGTTCCTCAGCTTTACACTGACGAAATGGTCGGGGGTCACCTTGCTCGAGAAGGGTTTGAACAAGTCCAAGGGTGACAAATATGCCGATTACAAGCGGCGCACCTCGGCCTTCTTCCCGCTGCCACCCCGGAACTGATCTGAGGCTCACGCGTCTCAGCGCTATGAGCTTTCCCTTGCTGCGTCGCACAAAAATCGACGAGCGGGCCTTTAAGCCTGCCCGCGCTTGGCCTATGTTGCCAGTAGCGCGAGGAGGCGCAAGCGGAATGGCACTGAACGAAACGGCCCGGGAAGCCGAGCGCGAGCGGATCGCGTGCCAGGTGCTTGATCTGGTCAAGGAGCGCGGGACCGAAGTGCCCTGGACCGTGGCGATGACCGAAAGCGGCTTGACCCGCGCCCGGTTCGAAGCGCTGTTCGACGATTACGATGACCTGTTTGACGCGATTGCTCAGACGTGGCTTACCCCACACATGGCGGTGATGGAGGAGGTGCTCGCCAGCACGCTTCCACCGCAGCGCAAGATGTACGAGTTCTTCCGCCGCCGCTTTTTGATCTCGCAGGAGCGCTTCCGCGCCGATCCCGAACACTTTACGATCATATGCGAAATGGGCGCAGCCAATTTCGAACGGGTGCGCAGCTACGTCGACCTTGCGGACCACTACCTATGCGAACTGATCGCCGAGGCGCAGGTCGAGGGTTTCTTTGCCGGGTTGGAAATCGACGAGGCGCTGTCGTTAATCAACCAGATGATCTCGAATTACACGCTGCCCGATGCGCTGGTCTATCTTGGCGACAAGCTGACCGAGCAGAAGCTGGCGCGTATTGTCGATACGATGTTCATCGGGCTTTCTGGTGAGGCCGGTGCCGATGCTTCGGGGTTGAACACGTTCAAGGTCGCGTCGTAAGCGCAAGGCCCCGCTTGCCCTTCGTCGAAGCCGCTGTGGTCGTAGACCAGCGCAGCGCCGGCGCGGTTTAGAGCGTTTTCCAGTCAGGTGGAATCACCTGACGGTTCGGAAAATGCGGTAAAGCAACAACCTAGAGCGGCCGATTTGGCGCAGCCAGATCGCAAACCGCTCTAGGGTCGGGACTCAATTGGCCCACCAGATGATGGCGGCGACGATGAGTACGGCTGAGAGGAAAATGTCTGCGCGCTTGTCGTAGCGTGTGTGGATGCGGCGGAAGTCTTTGAGG
>JBJTTE010000209.1:0-3933 GCA_046080005.1 Erythrobacter sp. | reverse complement strand
TTGGATCAACCGAAACCGGCGCCTCGCCAAGGACGTCGAAGCCACCCTCAAATCCGCCGCAGCCTTCCTCTACGCCGCCGCCGCCATGCTCATGATCCGCCGATTGGCACGCTCTGAATGACTTTCGAAACCGACTCTTAGGGTGAAAGTTGACTGGGTCCGCGCAAACGGCAGGGCATCGAGGCGCTCAAACATGGTCAGCACGTAGTCCCATGGCCGCAACCATCAATTCCGGCGGCTGCACCTGATATACGGTTTGGCACACAAAGGGTTGCAACCTCGCCAATCTGATCGGCTCAGATTAGCCCCTACGCCTCCTGCGCGATTGGCTCGGGCGCATCCTCACCCGTATCGGTCGCAAGCGTTGCGAAAGCCGCATCCTGCGACAGGAATAGTTTGCCTCATAGATCGATAAGGAAATGGCTGCGCTTGAGGCTGTCCATGACCGGGCCTTTCACCTCCGACAGATGGAGCCGGATGCCACCATCTGCGAGGCGGTGATTGATCGCTTCGAGGCTCTCGAGCCCTGAAGCATCGATCGCATTCACGGCGCTCGCCATCAGCACGACATGGCGCAATTGCGGTCGGTCTGCGACCTGTTCCAGCACATATTCCTCAAGCCAGCGGGCGTTGAGGTAGGTCAGGCTCTCATCAATGCGGATCGATAGGAGGTGTGGCACGGTCAGCACCTTGTGGCGCTCAACATTGCGGAAGTGCTCGGTGCCCGGTACCCGGCCGACAATGGCCGCATGGGGTCGGCTGGCGCGCCACAAGTAAAGCAGCAGGCCGACAAGCACCCCGGCGATGACGCCCAATTCTACGCCCGCGAGCGGCGTAACCGCGATAGTGGCGGCATGAGCGGCAAAGTCCGCCTTGGAATAGGTCCACAGATGGCGCGGGGTCTTGATGTCGATAAGACTCAGCACCGCGACAATGATGGTTGCCGCGAGCGTGGCATTGGGCAGGTGGAACAGAAGCGGGGTCAGGAACAGGCTGGCGAGCGCAATCCCCACCGCCGTGAAGGCTCCAGCCGCCGGGGTCTGCGCGCCCGCATCGAAGTTCACCACAGAACGCGCAAACCCACCCGTAACCGGATAGCCGCCCGACAGCGCGCTCGCGATATTGCTTGCCCCCAACCCGATCAGCTCTTGGTCGGGCGCAATGCGCTGGCGGCGTTTGGCGGCGAGGGTTTGAGCGACTGAGACGCTCTCAACGAAGCCGATCACCGAGATCAGCAGCGCGGGCACCCATAGAGCCTCAATCAGCGCCAGATCGGTGGAAGGCAGCGCAAAGGGCGGGAGGCCCGGCGGGATCGCGCCGACAACCAAAACGCCGCGTGCCTCCAGCCCGAAACCGACCACTGTCACGATCGACAAAGCCACGGCGACGACTGGCCCTGCCTTGGCGCTCAGGTCGGCTGCGCGCGGCGAAAAACCAAAGGTTTGGAGCGCGGACTTGAGTCCCTTTCTCACCCAGAACAGGAACAGCGTCGCAAGGCTGCCGATAGCCAAGGTTAGCGGATTGATCTGACTGGTTGCCCCGGCGAGGCCCAACAGCATCTCTGGCCAGGTTTCGCCCCCTACCTTTACGCCCAAGATATGCTTCAACTGACTGGTGGCGATAAGCAAGCCGCTCGCTGAAATGAACCCGCTGATCACCGGATGCGACAACAGATTGGCGAGGAAACCCAACCGCAGCAGCCCCAGCCCTACCAGCATCACGCCAGACAGCGCTGCCAGCGTCACGGCTGCCTCGCCATACTCCGCCGTGCCCGGTGCAGCCACCGCTCCCACCGCGCTCGCGGTCATCAGCGAGACCACCGCCACCGGGCCGACGGCAAGCGTCCGACTTGTCCCGAACAAGGCATAGGCAATGAGCGGCAAAATCGAGGCATAGAGCCCGACGACCGGCGGCAAGCCCGCCAGCATCGCATAGGCAAGGCTCTGCGGGATCAGCATGATAGTGACAATGACCGCAGCGAGGAGGTCGCTGGTCAGCGCGGAGCGATCATAGCTGCGGCCCCATGCAAGGATCGGGAAATAGCGGTTGAGCATGGTTGGAGCGCGATCAGCCCACCCGATCCGGTGTGCCACGCATAGCTACCAGGGACCCCTCGGCAGGACATTCCGATGCAACCTGCACAGGCGCGATTGGGGGGCTATCGGAGCAATGTGATGCGCGCGACATATCCGATCACTTCCTCAGCGCCGCGCTATCCTGCGCCCTCCAACCGCTCAGCGAGGGCTGAGAGATCATATCCAGCCCCTCTTGCGTTCGCGATCCGGTCTGCCGCGCTGAGGCTGCGAACATTGGCCAGCGCATCGAGCGTCACGGCACGGGTACCAGTGCGGCAATAGCCAAGCACCTTGCCTTGCGCAGCGCGCCTGATCGCAGCGAAGGTGGCAACGGCCTCAGGCGGGAACAGGCCGCCCGAAACCGGGACGTGATGGAACGCAAGGCCGATCGCCTGTGCGGCCTCCCGCATGGCATCAAGCCGCGGTTGACCGGGCTCTTCTGCATCGGGCATTGCGCAGATCACGGCAGTAAAGCCCTGCTCCGCGAGCGCAACCAGTTCATCCGGCTGCATCTGCGCGGCGACTGCGAAACCGGTGTCGACGAAGCGGATTTCCATCACACATTTCCCTCCACAAATCGAACCGCCAGCATCCCGCCAAGCATCGCCACGACGAAGATGGCGGCTGCGGCAGGGTTGATGGCCAGCGCAGCAAAGCCGGGTCCGGGGCACAGGCCAGCGATCCCCCAGCCAACCCCGAACAGCGCTGACCCGCCAATCAGGCGCAGCGTGATGTCGCTGCGATCTGGGAGGGAAAAGCTCTGGGCCAAAAGAGGGCGCAGCAGCTTGCCCTTCAGCCGCCAAGCAAGCGCCATTACCAGCACAGCTCCCCCCATCACGAAAGCGAGGGTCGGATCCCAGTTTCCGAACAGATCGAGAAAGCCGCGCACCCGCGCTGGATCGGTCATGCCGCCGATCGCCAGTCCGGCACCGAAGGTCACACCCGAGACGAAGGGCAATAGAATGTCGCGGATCATTGCAGGACCTCGATCCCCAGCCCATTCATCGCTGCAACTGTGGCAAAACCGGTTGCCATAAAAGTCGCCGTCGCAACCAGCGACCGCTGCGACAGACGGCTTATGCCGCACACGCCATGTCCGCTGGTGCAACCGCCCCCCAGCCGGGTGCCGATGCCAACGATCACACCCGCGATGACCAGCGTCACCGGTCCGGCAAAGCTCGGCATGGCGACACCTGAAGCGCTACCGACAATCAGCGCCCCTGCCGGCAAGCCCGCGAGGAAGGCCAACGCCCCGGCACGCGGCAAGGAACTTTCAGCAAGACCAAAGGCACGCGCTGCGATGCCGGAAACCCCCGCAATCCGCCCACCTCCCAGCAGCATAAGCGCTGCCGCCAACCCGATCAGCGTGCCTCCCGCAAACCCGGCTAGCGGCGCTGCATTGGCAAACCCGGGCAAGATCATACCGCATTCACCGGGATCTTGAGGTAGGTGATGCCGTTATCGTCCGCTGGCGGGAAGTGGCCAGCGCGCATATTGACCTGGACCGAGGGAAGGATCAGGCGCGGCATATCCAGCGTCGCATCGCGTTGCTGGCGCATCGCCACGAATTCATCCTCGGCGACACCGTCATGGGCGTGAATATTGCCTGCGCGCTCGGCAGCGACGGTGGTCTCCCAGACATATTCGCTCCGCCCAGCGGGGAGATAATCGTGACACATGAACAGCCGTGTCGCAGGCGGGAGCGCGAGGATACGGCGGAGCGAACGGAACAGGGTGCGCGCGTCGCCACCCGGGAAATCGGCGCGGGCCGTGCCATAGTCGGGCATAAACATGGTATCGCCCACGAACACGGCCTCCCCCACGACATAGGCGATACAGGCCGGGGTATGGCCAGGGA
>JBJTTE010000208.1:0-7031 GCA_046080005.1 Erythrobacter sp. | reverse complement strand
TTGTGGCGTCCCGCGAACTCGGTGACATAGCGCGAAATGTGCTTCGCGCTCATCTGGTGATAGGTGCCCTTGTAGCCCCGCTTGAGCATCGCCCAGAAGCTTTCGATGCCGTTCGTGTGGGCCATTTCGCGGACATACTCGCCAACCGAGTGATTGACGCTCACGTGGCGGTAGCCATGGGTGAAAATGCCGACATAGCCTGCGTGCTGATCGGTCACGACTAGAGCGCCCTCGGGCGCGTTCTCGCGGATGAAACCCTGCAGGGTGCTGATCTTTGTGTTCGGGATGATCTGGGCGCGGACGTTGCCGGTTTCGCCACAAATGCCGATGACCGCGATCTTACCTACGGTGCCACGGCCTGCACGAAGCTTCTTGCTGGCGTGCTTGTTGGTTTCCTTGCCGCCGAAATAGGTTTCATCGACTTGGACTTGAGCGCCCATATCATCATCACCAGCTTTGGACAGCCAAGTTTCGCGAATGCGCTGGGCGAGGAACCAAGCGGACTTTTGCGTGATGCCGAGTTCACGGGCCATTTGGGTTGAGGGGATGCCCTTGCGCGCCGTGGTCATCATGTAGATCGCCATGAGCCACTTGTGCAGCGGAAGGCGGCTCTCGGCGAGGACGGTGCCGGTGCGGACGCTGAAATGCTTGCGACAATCCCTGCAGCGATATGGCATCGGCTTGTGATCTTTGGTTTCGGCGACCGATAGGCTGCCACAATGCGGGCAATGGACTTCGCCGCCCCACCGGTTGCGCTCAAAATACTGCCGCGCCGCTTCCTCATTCGGGAAGCGCTGGAAGAACTGATACAGGCTGATGGTTTCGGGCTTGTCGATCATGAAACCTAACTAGCCTGATAATTCCTGCAGGTCAAATCATTTTTGGCTAGTTCTGTATATAGGTCCCATAAAAATAGGGTACTCGGGTCGCGGTATTGGGGGATCACCATGAATCGCGTTACGCCGAAGCATATCCGTTCGGCTCGCCTGCAACCGATCGAAACCAAGGTCATCCCGTCGCTTGAGCGGCGGCGGCTGCGCGCCTATGTGCTGATGCTGATCACCGATAGCGCTGCGATCATTCTGAGCTTTGCTTTGGCGGCATTCATCTGGGAAGGTCGGTGGGCTGAACCGCGTGCCATGCTGGCAGCGCAGATTATGCTTCCTGTCTTCTTCACCATAGCGCTCTACAATGGCACTTATGGCATGAAAGCGCTCCGAGACTGGCTGTTTGCCACGCGCAAGACGCTGACCGCATTGGTGATTTCGGCAGGGCTTGTGAGCTTCGTCGGCTTTTGTACCAAGAGCAACGAAGAATTCTCGCGCGTCGCGCTGACCCTTGGCTTGCTGCTCAGCGCGCTGCTGCTGGTGATGTTGCGCCAGATGATGGCTTGGGTGATCGCCGGGCAATGGGGCGGGCGCGTAAGCAACCGGCTGGTGATCGACGATGGCGGTTCCACCATTCCCTTCGCGGGCGCTGAACGGATTTCGGCGGCTGATTACGATCTTGATCCCACCAGCCATGATCCCTTCATGCTGGATCGGCTCGGCAAGCTGCTCCGCAATCAGGACCGGGTGGTGTTAAGCTGCCCGCAAGAACGGCGCGCCGATTTGGCCTTCTTGCTCAAATGTGCCGGGGTCTATGGCGAAATTGTCAGCGAACCAGCGCACAGCCTTGGGGCGGTCGGGGTTCACCGCTATGATGATCTTGATCACACAACGCTGGTGGTCTCGACCGGACCATTGGGGCTACGCTCCCGAGTGCTTAAGCGCGGCTTCGATATTGTCATCGCCTTGGGCGGGCTGGTGGTGCTCAGTCCGATCCTGATTGCGGCGGCGGTGCTGATCAAGCTTGAGGACGGCGGGCCAGTGATGTTCGTCCAGCGCCGTCTGGGGCGCGGCAACGAGTTCTTTGAGATGTTCAAGTTCCGCTCGATGCGGCACGAGAAGCTCGATCATGCCGGCGAGCGTTCCGCCGCGCGCGATGATGACCGCATCACCCGGATCGGGGCGTTTATCCGCCGCACCAGCATTGATGAGCTGCCGCAGCTTTGCAATGTGCTCAAGGGCAGTATGTCGGTCGGCGGCCCGCGCCCGCACGCGCTCGGCTCACGGGCGAATGACAAGTATTTCTGGGATATTGATCGCCAGTACTGGCAGCGCCATTGCCTCAAGCCTGGGCTCACGGGACTGGCCCAAGTGCGCGGCCACCGCGGCGCGACCGAGCATGAGAAGGACCTGACCGATCGCTTGCAGTCAGACCTTGAATACATCGCGGGCTGGTCGCTGCAGCGCGATCTCAGCATCGTGTTCCGCACGGTCGCGGTGCTGAGCCACGAGAACGCCTTCTAGGAGATACCCCGGTCCGACGACTGCGGAAGCTGCTGACGCTTAGTCCTTCTTCCGGTCTTGCGGCACAGTGAAGGTGCCGGTGACGCGGCCCTTGCCTGACGGCGCACCGGGAATGGCGGCGGATGCCCCGCCTGCAGCGGAACCATCGACCGTCGAAAGCCCGCTGTTGAGATCAATCACCAGACGCCCGCCATTGAGCGTATCCGTGCCCCGGCGCAGGCGGACGTTGCCTGCCATGATGATCACCCGGCGGCCAAAGTCATAGATTGCATTGTCGCCGCTCGCCCGCTCATCGCCGCGCGAAACGCTGACGCCGCCTGTCGCGGTGATGCGCTGGATTTCGAGCGATCCGGCATTGGTGTAGTCGATCTGCATCCGCTCGGACTGGATGGTCAGCCCGGCCTGCGTGGCAATCACTCCGCCGCCGAGCACGGCACGGCTGGCGCGGTCATCAAGTAAGCCATTGCCGGCATCATAGGTCACCGGCGCACGCGAATCGTGGCTAGCGATACCTTGCGCAGCGAGGTTCATCCCTCCGGCCATGGCGAGGGTAAGCGCAAAGCCGCCGATCCCCCATACGAGCGCAAGTCGGGCCAAAGGGTGGCGGGGGGCAGACTGTTTCATCACGGCATCCTCAACTGGCCGGGTATCATCGTCAGGCGCACTTTGCCATCAAGCCGGATCGTGCGGGCCCCCAGATCGGCGCGCATGGTGTTGGCCGAAAAGGTGCCTGCCTGCACCGTGCCCTCGACCCCGGCGGTCCCTTCGATGGTGCGGTTCTTGAGATTGACCGAAACCCCGCGCGCGGTCATCGTGTAGCCATCGGAGGCGGCAAGGCGCACCGGGCCATCGACCGTCACGGTCTCGGCATTGATGTTATAGGTGCCGCCCTCGGCGCTGAGGCGCGCGGGGCCATCGGCGAGCAGCAGCTGAGCGACCAGATCGCGCATCCGCACCAAGCCCTCGGCGCTCGACCGCTGCACCGCCTCGCCCGCCAGCAGCGAGAACGGCCGGCCCTGATTGTCGCGCCCGCGATACATGGCATTGTCGACGGACAGGCGCTCGTTGATCAGCGCGACCTTGTTGCGATCCAGCAGAAAGCTGACTTCGCCGCGCGGGGACAGCGGCGTGATCACCATCAGTGCCGCGATCACCCCTACGGCCATGGGCAGCGAACGGGCAAGAAAGCGCACCAGCCGGTCATGCGAGCCCCCGGGCGCCACGAAATGCTGCCGCCGGCTGCGTAGCGCGCGCGCCTCTGAGGTTTCGATGCTCTGCTCGGGGGCCATGACCGAATATCTGCCTGCGGCTTCCTTACATGTGGCTGAAGATGTCGCTCTCGGCCCAACCGGCGATGTCGAGAGCGGCGCGGGTGGGCAGGAAATCGAAGCAGGCTTGCGCGATCGCGGTGCGCCCCTCGCGCTCCAGCCGGATGGTCAGCTCATCGCGCAACCGGTGAAGGTAGCGAACATCGCTGGCGGCGTAGTCGCGCTGCGGATCTGACAGCACCGGCCCGCCCCAATCCGAGGATTGCTGCTGCTTGGAGATGCTTTCGCTGAGCAGTTCCTCGACCAAGTTCTTGAGGCCGTGGCGGTCGGTATAGGTGCGCACCAGCTTGCTTGCGATCTTGGTGCAGAACACCGGCCCTGCAGTCACGCCGAGATAGTGCTGGATCGCCGCCAGATCAAAGCGCGCGAAGTGGTAGATCTTCTGGCGTGCCGGATCGCCGAGCACTGCCTTGAGGTTTGGCGCGGCATAGGCGCTGCCGGGACCAAAGCGCACCAGATGCTCATCGCCCGTGCCATCGGCAATCTGCACCACGCACAGCCGGTCGCGGTGGGTGACAAGGCCCATGGTCTCGGTATCGACAGCCAACGCCCCGCTGCCGCTCAACACCCCGGCGGGAAGGTCTTCTTCGTGGAAATGCACAGCCATGCGGGAGGCCCTACGCGCATTGGGGAAAGAGGGGAAGGGCGGAGTGGTGCGGGCGCTCAAGCCGCCTTAGGCTCGCCCCTGTGTCCGAGACCATTCCCGAAAGCTGGCGCCCCGTGCTCGAACCCGTCCTCGCGACGCCCGAGGCGCGCAGGCTGGGCGGCTGGCTGAAGGCAGAGGAGGCAGCGGGCAAGGTGGTCTACCCGCCGCGCGGGCAACGTCTTGCCGCGCTTGCCTTGACCCCGCTCGCGGCAGTGCGCTGCGTCATCCTCGGGCAGGACCCCTATCATGGGGCAGGGCAAGCGCATGGCCTCGCCTTTTCGGTGCAAGCGGGGGTGCGTCCGCCCCCCTCGCTGCTCAACATCTACAAGGAGCTGGAGACCGACCTCGGCCTGCCCCGACCCGTCAGCGGCGATCTGTCCCCGTGGGCGCGGCAGGGCGTGCTGCTGCTCAACAACACCCTCACGGTCGAAGCCGGGCAGGCGGGCAGCCATGCCGGGCGCGGCTGGGATGCCGTGACCGACGCCTGTGTCGCAGCGGTGGCGGCGAGCGACCAGCCCACGGTCTTCATCCTGTGGGGCAGCCATGCCAAGCGCAAGGCGAGCCGCGTGCCCATGCTCGCGCGCGCCTCGCATCATCTGATAGTGGCCTCGGCCCACCCCAGCCCGCTATCGGCGCATAATGGCTTTTTCGGCTCGCGGCCCTTCAGCCAAGCCAACACCTTTCTCGAACAGCACGGGCGCGGAGCCATCGACTGGAGCATATGATGTCCGAAGACGTAGTTCTGCTTGATGTCGCCGATGGCATTGCCACCGTCACGCTCAATCGCCCGCAGGCGATGAATGCGTTGAACCGCGCGTTGCGGGCGCGGCTTGCCGAGGTGATGCGGCAGGTGGATGCCGATGCGAGCGTGCGCGCCGTGATCCTGACCGGCGCGGGCGAGCGGGCCTTTACCGCCGGGCTCGATCTCAAGGAATTGGGCAGTGAGGCCGGCGCGCTCGGCAGCGCCAATGCAACCGATCCTGCGGACAATCCGGTCAAGGCGATTGAACTGTGCCGCAAGCCGGTGATTGGCGCGATCAATGGCGTCGCGATTACCGGCGGCTTCGAGGTTGCGCTCGCCTGCGATGTGCTGATCGCCAGCACCAACGCGCGCTTTGCCGATACCCACGCGCGGGTCGGGATCGTGCCGGGTTGGGGCCTGTCGCAGAAGCTTTCGCGGATGATCGGTATCAGCCGCGCCAAGGAGCTCGCCTTCACCGGCAATTTCCTCGACGCCGCGACCGCCCACAGCTGGGGGCTGGTCAATCATGTGGTCGCGCCCGAAGCACTGCTTCCGCTCGCCCGCCAGCTCGCGGCTGACATCGCCGGGATCGAACCGGGCTTTGTCGCGCTCTACAAGCGCCTGATCGACGATGGCTATGCCGCGAGCTTTGCGGACGGGATGGCGCTGGAAGCCGCGCGTTCCAGCGCCGCCAACGCCGCAGTCGCTCCCGAAGAGGTCGAAGCCCGCCGCGCCGCCGTGCAGGCGCGCG
Organism: Erythrobacter sp.; assembly: GCA_046080005.1. GTDB lineage: Bacteria > Pseudomonadota > Alphaproteobacteria > Sphingomonadales > Sphingomonadaceae > Erythrobacter. The sequence continues at coordinate 1,213 of JBJTTE010000208.1, read as the reverse complement.
GACGCGGGCAAGGCTAGAGCGTTTTCCAGTCAGGTGGAACTACCTGACGGTTCGGAAAATGCTGTAAAACAACAACCTAGAGCGCCTCACCCCGCCGCGACCCAGCTGCCGTGGAATGACAGCGGCAGCGCGGTCTCGCTTCGCCACGAAGCGACCGGGCCATCGGCAATCCGGCGATTATCGAAGATGTGCAGCTCGCTCGCGCCTGCGGCAAGATTGAGCGTCGTCCCGATCAGATGCCGTCCAGTGGGCAAGAATTCCTCGACCAATTGCTGCGCGCCGAAATCGAAGCTGTCAGCACGGCCTGCTTCCCAATCCCACACGCCGACCGAGCGGGCAAAGGGCCGGTCGCTGCCGTAATTGCCGACATACACCGTGTGTCGGCGCGGCAGGCCTGCGATCTCGGGTGCGGCCCGCGGAAACTCGGCGGTAATCCCGGCCTCGGCCAGCGTCGCGCGGCCATCGGGATGGAGGCTGACCAGCGTCAATTGAGGCCGTTCGACAACCGGCTGAAGCCCTTCGATCAGCCCGCTGGTGCCATCCAACGCGAAGCTCGGGTCCTTGTGGCAGCACCCATCGAAACGGATCGTGCCGTCGCTCTCCTCCCAGGCATCGCCCAGATGGAAGAAGAACAGCGGCGGCAGCTCAAACTCGCGGCGTTTGGTCAGATCATCCTTGTCGATCACCAGCACCCGCGTGCCGCGTTCGGGCTGCCATTCCATGCTCTGCGAGAACGGCAGGCGGTTCGATGCAGCGACCCATGGCTGACAAACGATCACGAGATGGCGCTCGGTTGCGGTGAAATCGTGCATATAGCTCGCCATCGGCAAGGGGACCAAGGCCCCGGCTTCAAAGCTGCCATCCGCTGAGAGCCGCCAGATATAGGCCGCCTTGCCTCCCGGCCCGACATTCCAGATCCGCCCCGAGGGCTCGACCCGGGGGTGAGCGAGGAAGGGCATATGCGCCAGCTCCGGGCGGAAAGTGATAGGCCCCTGTGTGGCGAGGGTTTCCGGGTCAACCGCAAAGGCCGATCCCGCCTCCCACAGCGCGAGCAGGCGTCCGCCAGCGGAGATAACATGGGTATTGGCGGCATTGGTATCGTCGGGATTGCTGACTTCTGCTCCAGCGCGCGCTGCGGTGCCGAAGCCGGGCTGGACAATCGCGCCGAGCCGTTCTTCCAGCCGCCGCTTGGACATCGTTTTCAGTAAATTGT
>JBJTTE010000207.1:0-3305 GCA_046080005.1 Erythrobacter sp. | reverse complement strand
GGGTCTCTCACCGAAGCGCACCGTATCTGCAACCCCCGAAAGCCTAGCGTTTCAGCCATTCCTGCGGCCCCGGAAGGGACCCGGCAGCTAAGCCCTGAGACTGCAAATCCGTGCACGCCGGTTCGATTCCGGCTCGGGCCTCCATTGTTTTGCGATTGCGAACAAACGCCGCAAGGCCTAGGGCGCAGAGCTCGGAATGCCGCTTTAGCTCAGTCGGTAGAGCACATCATTCGTAATGATGGGGTCACGTGTTCGAGTCACGTAAGCGGCACCACACGTCCTTCGCGCGGGGCGGTTGTCCGGGGTTGTGGGTTTGCAATGCGCGGTTGGCCTTGAGCCACTAGCATCGTCTCAAGCTTCAGGAGTGCTGGAAACTTGCAGATTCTCCAGACAATGGCAGGCTCGCCCGAGCTGTCGGTGGTAATCCCCGTCTACAACGAGGAAGCCGGGCTTGATGCGCTGATTGCGCGGGTGACCAGCGCTGCCCATGCCATCTTCGCTGACCGCTATGAGCTGATCCTCGTCAATGATGGATCGAAGGATGGCAGCTGGAATGCAATCTGCCACCATGCCGACCGCGATCCGCGGATTGTCGCCATCAACCTGTCACGCAACCATGGGCATCAGCTCGCGCTGACCGCCGGGCTGAACCATGTCCGCGGGCAGCTCATCTTCGTGCTCGATGCCGATCTGCAGGATCCGCCTGAACTCCTCGGGCCGATGCTCGAGCGGGTACGCGAAGGCTATGACGTCGTCTATGGCCAGCGCGTCAAACGCCACGGTGAGACAGCGTTCAAGCGCGGCACCGCCGCGCTGTTCTACCGGATGCTGGCGAGCATGGTCGACACCCACATCCCGCGCGACACGGGCGATTTCCGCCTGATGACCCGCCGCGTGGTCGATCAGCTCAACGCCATGCCGGAGCGTTACCGCTTTATCCGCGGGTTGGTCAGCTACATCGGTTTTAACCAGATCGCCTTCCCCTATGAACGTGACGCGCGGTTTGCGGGGGAGACGAACTATCCGCTGCGCAAGATGATGGCTTTGGCGGTCGACGCGGTGACGAGCTTCTCGGTCGTTCCGCTGCGCTTCGCCTCGCATCTCGGCATCGTCTTTGGCCTGGCGGGGCTGGTCTCGCTGATTGGCATTGTCTGGGTGTGGATGCAGGGCGGCACTGTGGCGGGCTGGGCGAGCCTTGCCGCGCTGATCCTGATCATGGGCAGCGTCCAGCTTTTGGTGCTCGGCGTGTTCGGCGAATATCTTGGCCGGATGTATATGGAAGGCAAGCAGCGCCCGCTGTTCATTGTCTCCGAGGTGCGCCGCCATCCGATCGCCGCAAATGCGGAAGACACGTCTCCTGCGGCCACTTCTTCCAGCTCTGGCGGGGGCATCCGTGTCGCAGGCTGAGTTTGACGCCTATGTGGATGAATATGACGCCCAGCATGCTGCATCGGTCAAGCTGAGCGGCGAAGATCCCGATTTCTTCGCCGCCTACAAGGCAGCCGAAGCCGCAAGAGTGATGGCGGCGGCAGGTGCAACGCCGCAGCGGATCATGGATTTTGGTGCCGGGCGGGGCAATTGTATCGCCCATCTCCAGCGCGCCTTTCCCGATGCCGCGTTGACCGCGCTCGATGTCTCGGCGCGGTCACTCGGCCATTGTGCGAGCCGCGCGATCCGTCCGCTTGAGACAGTGTGCTATGACGGGCAGCTTTTGCCGTTTGGCGCTGCGAGCTTTGACCTCGTTTTCACCGCCTGCGTGTTCCATCACATCCCGGCCGAGAATCATATCCGTTTGCTGGCCGAAATCCGGCGCACGCTGACGCCGCAGGGACGGTTCATCCTGTTCGAGCACAACCCCTGGAACCCCGCGACCCGGCATGCGGTGGCGACCTGTCCGTTTGATGCGAATGCGGTGCTGATCAGCGCCCCCGAGATGCGTCGCCGGTTCCAGGCGGCGGGTTTTGCCGATGTGCGGCTGCGCTGGACGCTGTTCTTCCCTGCGATCCTCAGTGCGCTGCGCCCACTCGAGCGTGGCCTCGGCTGGCTGCCGCTCGGCGCGCAGTATTGCCTGGTTGCCCGCTGACCCGATGCTTGCCCGCTTGGCTCGTTTCCTGCTGACCGGCTTTGCCAATTCCGCGGTCGGCTGGGCCGTGATCTTTGCAGGCCTTTGGGCCGGGATGACCGGGCTGGCGGCCAATGCGGCGGGCTATGCGGTCGGGCTGGTGATGTCCTTCACCTTGAACCGGCGCTTCGTGTTCGGGATGACGGGCACAGTCCGGGGGAGCGAGGTGGTGAGGTTTCTGGCCGCCTTCGCGGTTGCCTACGGGGTCAATGTCGGTGTCCTCCTCGTGGTGCAATCGGTGCTTGGGGCAGACAGTGCAATCGCGCAGCTGCCAGCAATTGCTGCCTATGTGCTGATCTTCTTCCTGCTCTCGCAACGCTTCGTGTTCAGGCCGCAAACTTCCCGATGAGCTTCGCAAACACTGACAGGCTCGTGCCGATTGGGGGCGCGGCGCAGCCGCTTGGCTGGCTGGATCGCTGGCCCGCAGTGCTGCTCATATGCCTTGCAGCCATTGCTCCTCTGCTGGTGGTGGTTGATATTCCCCCGCTCGTCGATCTCTACGGTCACCTCGGCCGCTATGCGGTGCAGACCGAGCTGGCTGAGCGGCCCGCGCTGCAACCCTTCTTCACCTATGAGTGGAAACTGATCGGAAATCTCGGCGGTGACATTATCGTCGAGGTGCTGCACCCCCTGCTCGGGCTCGATGGAGCAGTGCGCGCGACGGTGATCATCACGCAGCTGCTCGGCGCGCTGGGTCTGCTGCTGGTGAGCCGCGAGGTCCACGGCCGGATTACGCCTTTCGCCATTGCCGCGATCCCGCTGCTTTATGGCTATCCCTTCAACTATGGCTTCATCAATTATGCGCTCAGCATGGCCATGGCGATGCTGGCCTATGCGGCGTGGCTGCGCATCCGCCGGCAGGGCCATGAGAGAGCGGCGGCCTTGTGGTTGGCGGGAGCGGGCGCAGAGATCTGGGTGAGCCATACCTATGGCTGGGCGTTCCTCGGCCTGCTGACCGGATCGACCATGCTGGTAGAGGTTTGGGCGGCGAGGCTCCATCCAGTCAGGGCTGTGGCGCGCATTGTGGGGGCGTGCTGGCCCTTGCTGTTACCGGTGGTGCCGATGGTCATCTGGCGTGCCGAGTCCTCGGGCGCAGCGGTGTCTGGATGGGCCTGGCAGTTTAAGCTTAACTGGATGCTCTCCCCGCTCAGGACCTATTGGCGCGATTTCGATCTCGCTTCGG
>JBJTTE010000206.1:0-14115 GCA_046080005.1 Erythrobacter sp. | reverse complement strand
CGCCGAACCGACCGAACGCCATCTGCGGATCATCCATCGGGGCGTAGTGCTGGCCGACAGCCGCGCGGCGTGGCGCACGCTCGAAACTTCGCACCCACCCACCTATTACATCCCGCAGGATGATATCGCGATGTAGCACCTCGTGCCCAATCCCGCACGCTCGCTGTGCGAATGGAAGGGACAGGCCGCCTATTGGGACGTAGTGATCGCGGGTGAGCGGATGGCCCAGGTGGCTTGGTCCTACCCTGCCCCCACCCCGTCCTTCGCCGGCATCCGTGACCATATCGCCTTCTACGCTGCTCCGTTCGACGCGGTTACGGTTGATGGCGATGCGGTCACGCCGCAGCCCGGCGGCTTCTATGGTGGGTGGATCACCTCGGCAGAGGCGGGGCCGTTCAAGGGCATCCCCGGCAGCCGGTTCTGGTAAATCGCCCGCTAAGGCTTGGCATGCCAGAGCATTTGGGGGCATGACGCTCGCATCCGAAGCCGCTAGGGCTGGGCGGCCTTCGTGCAACCGATGGACACGCCAGACTTGCTCAACCTGATCCCCAGCATTGATCGTTATATCCTGCGGCTCACGGTCGAGCCGATGGTGGGTGTGTTTGCGCTGGCCGCCTCGCTGCTGATACTCGACAAGATGCTGCGCCTGTTCGATTTCGTTGCAGTCGAAGGCGGGCCGGTGGACATCGTGTTCAAAATGCTGGGCGCGTTGATCCCCGAATATGCCAGTCTCGCGATCCCGCTGGGGCTGCTGCTCGGGGTGCTGCTTGCCTTCAGGAAGCTTGCGACCTCATCCGAACTCGACACCATGCGCGCGGCCGGGCTGTCCTATAACCGCCTGCTGCGTATGCCCTACCTCATCACCGTGGTGCTGATGGGGGTCAATGTCGCGCTGGTCTTCTATGTCCAGCCGATCAGCCGCTACTACTATGAGCAGATGGAATACGAGCTGCGCTCGGGCGCGCTCGGGGCTTCGATCAAGATCGGCGAATTCACCACTCTGGCAGACCGCATGGCGCTGCGAATCGAAAAGAGCGAAGAAGAGGGGCGGCGGCTGGTCGGGATCTTTGCCCGCGTGGCCAATGCCAAGGGCCAGGTGCTTTCGATCAGCGCGCGCGAGGGTGCATTCCTCGCAACGCGCGACAATCCCGATACGATCATCCTGCGCCTGACCGAGGGCACGATCATCCAGGACACCGGTATGAAGGGCCAGACCCCGCGCGTGCTGAGCTTCAGCCGGCACGATTTGCCGATCGACCTTCCGGCGATCGAGAAGTTCCGGGCGCGCGGCGATGCCACCCGCGAATATATCCTGCCCGAGCTGCTGCGGATCGGCTGGAGCGAGAACAGCGCGCCCAAGCAGCGCGATGCCAGCGTCGCGAGTTTCAACTATCGGCTGGTAGAGATCGTCATCATGATCCTGATGCCGCTGCTGGCGGTGGCGCTGGCGATCCCGCCCAAGCGATCAACCAGCGCGCTCGGGGTGTTCGTGTCGATCATCATGGTGGTCGCCTATCACAAGATCAACCAATACGGGGAAGATGTCGCCGGGCTGGGCCGGCTCGATCCGATCCTCGCCTTCTGGGTGCCGTTCACGCTGTTCGCGGGGCTGATCCTGTGGATGTATTACCGGGTCGCCTATGTCCCCGGCGGGCAAGCGATCGGCGCGCTGGAGATGGCCTTTGACAAGCTGTCGAAGCGGGTTGGCAAGCTGTTCGCGCGGCGCCCGCCAAATGCAGCCTTCACCCGGCCTGATGCCGCCGCGGCACCGGCGGAATAGGCCCTCATGCAACTGGACTTTTTTCCGTCGCGCACTTTGACGCTTTACCTCGCCAAGCTGTTCGTCGTGCGCATTGTCGCTGTGCTGGTGATGCTGGTGGTGGTCCTGCTGGCGCTCGATCTGTTGTCGGAATCGGGCGACATTCTTGCGGTGCCGGGCAATGGGCAAGCGCAGATCCTTGAATATGCGAGCCTCAGGATGCCGCAGCTGGCATCGCGCTTTCTGCCCTATTCGGTGCTGCTGGCTACGCTGATCACACTGGTGACCCTCAACCAGAACAGCGAAGTGGTGGCGATGAAAGCGGCGGGCCTGTCCGCGCATCAGGTGCTCGCGCCGCTGCTGCTGACCGCCGTCGTTGTGGCCGCGGTCAGCTTCGGGTTCAACGAGCGGATCGTCACCCGCGCCACTGCAACACTCGACGCGTGGGAAGCGGTCGAATATCGCCCGATCCCCGAGGTGGGCGGCGGCGATGGCAAGCCGCGCGCCAATATCTACCTCACCGATGGCGACAACATCCTTGCCGCCGCAACCATGATCGGCACGGGCAAGGACATCGTGCTGTCGGGCGTCACCTGGTATACGCGCGCGGCGGGGGGCATCATCCGGGAACAGGTGCGCAGCCCGCGCGCGACCTATGCCGCGCCGGGCTGGCGGCTGGAGAATCCCGTGACCTTCGATGTTGCCGGTGCCATCACCGCGCGGTCGCCATCGCTGGTGGTGGGTCAGGGTCTCACACCAGAGCGCATCATGCTGCAGTCGATCGAGGATGCCGATGCGCAGAGCTTCTGGCAGCTGGGTGATAGCATCGCAGCCTATGAGGCGGCCGGGCGCAATACCGATGAAATGCGCGCCAAGTGGTGGCACCGGCTGGCCGGGCCGCTGTCGGCGCTGTTGATGCCCTTGCTCGGATCGGTCGCCGCGTTTGGTCTGGCACGCTCGGGCCAGCTGTTCGTTCGCGCGGTCATCGGCATGGTGCTGGGCTTTGCCTATTTCGTGGTCGACAATGCCGCCTTGGCGATGGGGAGCTTTGGCGGGTATCCGCCGCTCCTGGCGGCCTGGGCACCGTTCCTGCTGTTCCTGCTGGTGGGCGAGACGGTGCTGATCCGGACCGAAGAGTGAACGCCCGGCGCATGGCGCGGGACTGGTCGCTAAGGCTGGCGCGCCCTGCCGATGCTGCAAGCATGCCGGCAATCGAACGCGCGGCGGCGGTCGCCTTCGCCGGGGAAGCCAGTATCGATCCTGCGCGTACCCGCAGCGAGGCTGACTTTGTCCGCCTGATCCGCAAGGGCCACAGCCTTGTCGTCCATGTCGAGGAGGTGATGGCGGGCTTCCTTGTCTCCCAGCCGTTCAGCCGCGAGCTTCACATCTGGGAGATGGACGTCGCCCCCACCTTCCAGCGGCGCGGCATCGGAGCGGGTCTGGTGCGGGCCTGCATGATCGACGCACGCAATTCGGGCTTCCGCGCCGTGACGCTGACAACCTTCCGCGACCTGGCGTGGAATGGGCCCTTTTATGCCAGCCTCGGGTTCGAGGAAGTTACCGCGCTCGACGCTCACCCGCGCTTGGCCGGAGAACTGGCGAACGAGGTGGATGATGGCCTTCCCGCCGATCGCCGCTGCGCGATGATCTATTTTCTGGATTGAGGAACTGGCACAAAAACCGTTCGTGCTGAGCCTGTCGAAGCACTGCACTTCTGCGATTGGGCAACGGGTTAGAAGAGGAAGGACAGCCCTTCGACAAGCTCAGGGCGAACGGAGTTGTGTCCTAGACTTTCCGCCCCAACGTGCTCTTGGCGATCCGGGCCACCAGTACCAGCATCCCGGGGTGGTTCGCGCCTGCATAGGTTGAACCCGTTCCCAACTCGCGCGCCAGGCGGCGGTGCGCTTCGGGCAGATCGTGATAGGGCATCGAAGGCATCAGGTGATGAAGCGCGTGATAGCGCAGGCCGACCGGTGCCCAGATCTCTGCCGCCAGCCCCGGCGGAGGGACATTGACCGAATCGAGGAACTGCGCGGTCACCGTCATCGCCTCGCCCTCGTTCTCCCAGAGATGCGCGACCAAGGTGCGCAGCTGGTTCAGCAGCGCCGCCAGCGAGATAATCGCCACGCCTATCGCGAGCGGCTGCCAGCCGAACACTTGTGTGCTCCAGATCAGCGCCCACGACCACACGAACACCCCGGCCTCCTGCCAGCGTACCCGGCCGATCAATCCGCCCTCGGGCGGGCGGCGGCGAAATTCCGGATTGATCGAGAGTGCCGAAAACTGTCCCCAGGTAAGGGTCCGGATCGGCGGGATCAGAGCGCCCAGCGGCACGAGCACGGCAGCACGGATCATCAGCGCAACCGGGGCCAGCAGGGCCATCACCACAAACAGCGGCAAGTTCCACGGCTTCATCAGCGCGAGCGGGAGATATTCGGGATCCTCCACCGTACCATATTGCGTGCGCTTATGGTGGATGGTGTGGACCCCCTCGTACATGAAGCTCGGGGCAAACAGCGGGATGCCAATCAGCAGGTTCCACACGGTGCGGAAGCCCGGAAGGGCATGGCGGTGGATATGGGTCAGCTCGTGGATGAACATCAGCGCACGATAGAGCGCCAGCACCCCAACCAGCCCTCCCGCGAGCTGCAGCGCGAGATTGGATGAGAGGATCGCCGTCGCCATCCCGGCATAGCCCACCCCCGCAGAGACGAGCATATCGGGCCAATAAATCTCGGCACGCGCCTCCCCCAACCCCTTGGTCAGATCACGCGCAGCGCGCAGCATCGCCTTGTCATCCTCGACCATGAACTGGTCGCGGGTCGCGCGCGCCATCGGCGCGGCCGCTGGGTGGGCGGGATCAAGGGTCTGGTGCATCGTCAATTTGGTCAAATCCTAAGGCCGCCCCTACCGCAAAACGCAAGGCAAGCGAAACGCGGGTTATTGGTGACAGTGATCGAACGGCTTGCGCGAATGGCGCAGGCGCGACACAGACACCTTGACCCACAGCAAATACGAGGATGATCGCGTGACGGATGGAGTGGCCCGCGGGGCAGGGATCATCATCGAGCCGGTCCATGACAAACGCGGCCGCGCTGCCTTCGTCGATCTGGGACGCGCCTTTTCCGACCGCTTGCCCCATTTCGTGCCGCAAATCCGCGCAGAGCAGATCGAGCTGGTTGATCCCGGCAAGAACCCGTTCTTCGGCCATGCGCGGGTGCAGCTGTTCATCGCCAAGCGCGGCGGCAAGCCGGTGGGGCGCATCTCGGCGCATATTGATGAACTCGCGCTCGCCATGCCGACCGAACAAGGCTTCGGGCCTGGGGTGGGCTTCTTCGGCTATTTCGATGCCGAGGACGAAGCGGTTGCCCGCGCGCTGCTGGCGGCGGCAGAGGCGTGGTTGGCCGGCGAAGGCATGAACCGGGTGCTGGGCCCGATCTCGCTGTCAATCTGGGAGGAACCCGGCCTGTTGGTGCGCGGAGCCGATCACGCACCGATGGTGATGATGGGCCACCACCCGCCGCATTACGCCGGCTGGATCGAGGCGGCAGGATATGCCCGAGCCAAGACGCTCTTAACCTATGATCTGGACATCACCAAGCCCTTCCCGCCGCTGATCCAGCGGATTGTGCAATCGGGCAACAAGAACGCGCGGATCAATGTCCGCCGGGTCCGCAAAGCCGATTGGGACGCCGAGGTGGCGACGATCCTTGCGATCCTCAACGATGCCTGGTCGGACAATTGGGGATTTGTGCCCTTCACGCCGGACGAAGTGGCCTATGCCGGCAAGAAACTGCGCCCGATCATCCATGAAGAGCTGAACATGATCGCCGAGGTCGATGGACGCGCGGTGGCGTTTATGCTGACCTTTCCCGATGTGAACCATCCCTTGGCGCGGATCCGGGGCAAGCTCTTCCCGTTCGGCTGGATCACCATGCTGCGCTGGCTTCGCCTGCCCAAGGGCGCAGGCATGCGCGTGCCGCTGATGGGCGTGCTCAAGGAGTTGCACAACAGCCGCCTTGCGAGCCAGCTGGCCTTCATGATGATCGAGACGATCAAGCAAGAGGCGAATGGCAAATTCGCATCCGTCCGCGGCGAGATAGGCTGGATCCTCGAAGACAATCAGGGGATGGTGGCGATCGCCGATACGATCGACAGCAAGATCAACCGCGAATATGCGATCTATCAGAAAGGGCTTGGCTGAAGGTCCGCCGCACGGGCACAGCGCGGACCGCGGACCGCGGACCGCGGACCTGCCTGCAAGCAAGTCGGGTCGCTAAGGACCAAGCATCCTGTCCGGTAACAAAAAAGGCCTCCACTCGCACGCGAGCAGAGGCCTTTCGGGATCGTATCACCAGCCGCTTGGACGGGAGGGGGGTCCCGGCGGTGACAAAACTATAATGATCCGCCCGAAAGCGGGTTCCCGAATATCGTAAAATTTTTGCGATCGACCCGCTGGGCCATGAAAATTACGCGAATCCAGTTATTTACTCGATAGGCGCGACGTGTGCGCGGGGAACCGCTATGGCCCGACTCGATTTTCTTGCCAGTCTTGTGAAAGGTATCTGATGTCTCTTGGAAGCCAGATCGCGGCCAACCTGCCGTTCCTGCGCCGCTATGCCCGCGCGCTGACCGGATCGCAGGCCAGCGGCGATGCCTTAGTCCGCGAGATGCTCGAAGGCGTGCTGGCGGATGCCGACCTGATGGCCAGCCTCGCCGGGGGCCGGGTGCCGCTCTACCGCGCCTTCAGCAAGGTCTGGGCGAGCGCCTCTGGACCGCTCGCAACCGGCGATCCGACGAGCGAGCACGAGGCCGGGGCACAGGCGCGACTTGGTGCGATCACCCCGCCGGGGCGACAAGCGCTGCTGCTCACCACGCTTGAGGATTTCACCCCTGCCGAAGCCGCCACTATCCTTGATCGCCCGCTCGCTGACGTCGAGCGCCTCGTGGCCGAGGCCATTGCCGAGATCGAGCGCGAGCAGGCAACCTCGGTGCTGATTATCGAAGACGAGCCGCTGATCGCGATGCAGCTTGAAGACCTGGTGACCGGGCTGGGCCATACGGTCAGCGGCACGGCTGCGACCCGCACCCCTGGCGCGCGCCGCGCTGGTCGAAGCGACACCGGGGCTGGTGCTTGCCGATATCCAGCTCGCCGACGGCTCATCCGGGCTCGACGCGGTGGATGATATCCTCTCGGTCGGGACCATGCCGGTGATCTTCATCACCGCCTATCCCGAACGTCTGCTAACCGGAGACCGGCCCGAGCCGACTTATCTCGTCACCAAGCCATTTCAGGAGGCGACCGTGCGCGCGGCGATCAGCCAGGCGCTGTTTTTCGGCTCGACCAAACCGCTTTAATCGGGTGCGATCGTTGACTGCAAAGACCCGCATCGCGCTTCAGCGCGATCTCCACATCAAGGTCTCCCAGCCCGCAGGTCCTGCTCCTCGGCGCGGATCCGGAAATCGGCAGGCCGGCGGACCGGCACGCGGAACACACAGCGCACGCCCGTAGGGGCAAAATCGAGCGTCACTTTCTGGCGCAGCTCGTGCGCGACAACCTTTTCGATGAGGTCGGTGCCAAACCCGCGGCGGCGCTGTGCGGCGACGGGCGGTCCGCCGGTCTCCTGCCATTCAACCTCGGCCCATTCGATTTCGGCAAGGGGATCATCGCCGCGCTTCCAGCGGATTGTCACCTTGCCGCCGGGCACGCTCAGCGCGCCATACTTGGCCGCATTGGTGGCGAGCTCATGCACCGCGAGGCCAAATGACAGGGCATCATTGGGCGCAAGTTCAAGGTCCGGTCCCTCAAGCACAATCGCATCGCCCAGCGCGATCCGGAAGTGCTGCAGCTCCGCCTCGATCACCGCGCGGATCGGGGTCGCGCCCCAATCGGTGACGGTGAGCAGATCATGGGTGGCCGAAAGCGCGCGGATGCGGCCCTCAAGGCTGTCGGCGAAATCATCAAGCCCGCTTGCCCGCCGCCGGGTCAGCGAGAGGATCGAGAGCACATTGGCGAGGGTATTCTTGACCCGGTGGTTCAATTCACGGGTCAGCGAATTGCGGATCGAGTGCAGCTCCTCGAAGAAGGCCAGCCGCGTCTGATCCTCGAACGCCTGCTTGGTCAGCAGCCGGGCAAGCAACATCAACAGGCTTGCGAGCGCCAGGCCAAAGAACAGCGTCACCATCGACAGCGGCGAGAGCAACTGCTGCTTGGCGCTCTCGACCACCAACATCAACTTGCGGTCAGCGATGGTGACTTCCTGCTCGGTGGTCTGCTTGGCGGCATCGCCAAGGCTCAGCGAGACCAACAGGTGCTCGGCCGAGACCTCGCCATCATAAAGTCGCACCCCAAAGCGGCCCTGCCCCTGACGGTCAATCGCCGCATCGAGAAACTCGCGCGCCCGAAAGGGCGTATAGACAAAGCCCGCCAGCCCGCGCTCGCCCGTGGCCTGATCGCTGGCCGCGATGCGGAAGACGGGCATGTAGATCGCGAAGGCGGGCACGGTGCCGCTGGTCTCTTGCCGCAGCATGATCCGGCCCGAGGCGGCCGGACGCAGTGTCAATTCAGCCTCGGCCATCGCGGCCGCGCGCGCGGCGTCGGAATACATATCGTAGCCCAGCGTCCGGCGGTTGAGCGCAGTTGTCGGCGCAAACATCGCCACAGGTGCAACGCGCCCTGTTGCCGCAGAAGGCGTGGGGTAGATATCGGGATAGGCCGGTTGGCTCTTGCGGGTACGCGCAACAAAAGCCGGTAAATCGCGCGCCTCAATCACCGGGATCCAGCCAATCCCCTCGGCGCCCGAATATTCGGTATTGAGCTTGAGCGCGCGCACGAAGCTGTCGAAGGTCTGCGGGCTCACTTCCTCAACGCTGGAAAACAGCGCTGCACCCGCCCTGAGGTAGGAGGTAAAGCCGCTCCCGCTGCGGTCGAGGGCGGCGGCTAGACCCTGCGCATATTCGCGCATCTGCGCGCGCTCGCGGGCGCGGGCGCCGCTCTCGATCGCAAAGACGCTCACGGCGGTGACAGCAGCAAGCGCGAGAAAGATCGCCAGCGGAATTGCACGCGGATAGAGCACCAGCCAGCGCTGCGCACGCGCCGACGAGGTCGGCGCCGGCGGGCTGGTGGGATCGCTGTCAGGGCTGAAAGCTAGCGGGTCGATGGTGCGCAATCCTGTGCTCCGCGCGTGGCACGACGTGAAGGTCGCGCCCGTGCCGGAACCAAACTGGTAGCCTATCGTTCCCACTTGGTCCAAGCTCCACATTGAGGGAGTGTGGGCAGCGTTTTTTGTCGCCCCTCCCGCAGCGACATCGGCTCCAATACGGGCCGGAAGACGGGATCTGGGACAAAACTGAGCGTATGACCGCGAATCAGGATCAGAGTGGCAGCAGGAGCGAGGGTAGAGAAAGCGCCCGGCGCAGCCCGCCCGAATGGGCTGATGGGCTCAAGCAGCTGTATGATTCGGTGGTCGAGGAAGCCCTGCCGGATAGCTTCAAGGATCTGCTTGATCGGCTTGACGAGGTTGACCCCGCGCGCGGCCAAGACGGGTTCGCGCCATTGTCCGGTGGTTCGGATTCTGGGGAATGAGCGAGGATCAACAGCTCGGAAACGGGCGCTCGGCTGCGGATAAATCGAACTTCAAGCGATCATTGACCGAGGTTGTTCCGCACCTTCGCGCCTTTGCGCGCGGGCTATGCGGGCGGCCTGACCTCGCCGATGATCTGGTGCAGGAAACCCTGCTCAAGGCCTGGGCGGCGCAGGACCGGTTCGAACCGGGCACATCGATGCGCGCCTGGACCTTCGTGATCCTGCGCAATGCCTATCTCACTGATATGCGCCGCAACCGTTTTCGCGGTGAGTATGACGAAGGTGTCGCCGAACGCATCCTGACTGCGCCTGCGGGGCAGGAGGAGCCGATCCATCTTTCCGACCTGCACCGCGCTTTGCTGACGCTGCCCGCCGAACGGCGCGAGGCGCTGTTGCTGGTGGGTGCGGGCGGGTTTTCCTACGAAGAGGCCGCAGATATCTGCGGCTGCGCGGTTGGCACGATCAAGAGCCGCGTCGGCCGCGCCCGTGCTGCCCTGTCGGAAATGCTGACGAGCGGCAACATCCCGCGCCGGTCGAGCGATGATGCGGTAGCCCACCGCGCGATCCTCGAGGAGTTGGATCAGGTGGCCGCGGGCGGCAAAAGACTGACGTCGCAGGAGTGATAGGAAAAGGCCCGGAAGCATCGCTGCTCCGGGCCTTCCGAGGTCCTGCGATCAGGGTGCTGAATTAGGCGTAAGTCCACACCGTGCCCCGCGCGAGGTTCTCGCTGGCGAAGGCCCAGTTGAGCTTGGTCTCAACCACCGCATCAAGATAGGCGGGGCGCTTGTTCTGGTGATCGAGGTAATAGGCGTGCTCCCACACGTCGAGCACCAGCAGCGGGTTGAAGCCGCTGTCAGCCAAGGTGTCGGCATCGTGGGTCTCTTCGATCGAGAGCTTGCCGTCCTTTTCCGCGAGCCACACCCAACCGCTGGCGAAGTGGCCAACGCCGCGGTCCTTCAATTGCTGCTTGAGCGCGTCGACCGAGCCGAAGGCGTCAGTGATCTTGGCGAGCAATTCGTCCGAAGCTGCGGTCGTCTCGGGCGCCATTGAGTTCCAGTAGAAGGCGTGGTTCCAGGTCTGCGCCGAATTGTTGAACAGGCCCTGATTGGTCCCGCGCGAGGCCGCAATGATCGCTTCGAGCGAGGCGCTGTCATGATCGGTGCCGGCAATCGCGGCGTTCATCTTGTCGACATAGGTCTGGTGATGCTTGCCATGGTGGAACGAGAGCGTCTCGGCCGTCACCACGGGTTCGAGCGCGGTATCGGCATAGGGCAGCGGGGAAAGTGCGAAAGCCATGGTGTCCTCCAAAGGCGGGATTGAAACAGGTTTGCTTCGGTAACGCAAATGTGGGCGAAGGGTTGCAGCTTCAAGGCAGAAGCATCAGCCGGGTGCGTTAGCTTCCCCCGCAGCGCGGTCAACCGCGCTTGTGACAGCGACATTCATCGTGACATTGCCCAGTGTGCGCATCAGATCGGGCAGCATCTCCACTGCAACCAACAGGGCGAGCGGCTCGACCGGCACGCCCATGGCGAGCGCAATCGGTCCGATCGACACCACGAAGCTGATCGATCCGGGCAGGCTGACCGCAGACAGGCTGATGGTGCTGGCGATCAGGATCCCGGCAATCGCAACAGAGACGGGCACCTCCACCCCTGCAAGCGCCGCGACATAGTAAACGACCGCGAGGTTCATCGCCGCGCTCGTCGCGCGGAAGATCACCACGGCGAGCGGCAGCACGAATTCGGCGGTCGCAGGGCGCAGGCCGATTCTTCCGGCGCTGTCGAGCATCGCGGGCAGGCTGGCGAGGGAGCTTTGCGTCGAAAGGGCCACGGCCTGCGCGGGCAGCACCGCGCTCGCAAAGCGGAGGCCCGTGCCGCCCAGCCAGAACGCGACCGGATAGGCCAGCACGAAGACGAAGGTGCCCATCAGCGTCACAGTGAGCACATAGTGCCCAAGCGCGGCGAAAGCCCCGCCCCCGCTCTGCACGCCCACGCCATAAGCCAGCGCGAATACCCCGACCGGACCAATCGCAAGCACCCAGCCGATGATCAAAAGCATCGCATTGCCCAGCGCCTGGAAGAAGCCGAGCAGTTGCTCACCCTGCGCCTCCTCCAGTCGGGTGATGGCTACCCCGAACATCACAAAGAACAGCGTCAAGGGCAGCATCGCGGTTTCGGCAGCCGCAGCGACAATGTTGGGCGACACCAGCGTGGCGAGGAAATCGAGCACTTGGGGCACCTCGCCGACATCGGCAGGAGTCTGTGCCAGAAAGGCGCTTGCCCCCTCGGGCACCGGGAAGGCTTGCAGCAGGGCGGGCATGGCAATCGAGGCAAAGGTCGCGCCCGCAAGCTGCACCACCGTCATCAGCGCGATCATCCGCCGGGCCGCAGGGCCAACCCGCGCCGCGAGGATCATCTGGACCAAGCCGATCACCAGCAGCGCGGCAACCAGTGGAATGATCGTCATCTGCAGTGCCCGCAACCACAGCCCGCCGACCAGAGCAGCGACATCGCTCAGCGCCTGCGGTGCGCCGGTGGCCGCGCCCACGATCCCGGCTACCAGCCCTCCGACCAGACCCGCAAAGGTCAGCGCCACAGGCAGGCGGATCGATACCAGCGCAAACTTGCCCAGCGCTGCCGATCCTGCGCTTTCACTATCCTGCAATTTCGTATCCCTGTGCGGGCGTCATGCCCTTCCCTTTGGGCAATAACCGCGCCAGAAGCGCCAGACAATAATGCCAGCGTAACGGGGCAAGATCAGATGGCACGCAAGCTATTCGGGACCGACGGGATCAGGGGGCGCACCAATGCGGGCGCGATGACCGCGGCGACCGCGATGAAGGTCGGGCAGGCAGCAGGCCGCCATTTCGTGCGCGGCGCACACCGTCACCGCGTGGTGATCGGCAAGGACACGCGCCTCTCCGGCTACATGATGGAGAGCGCGCTGGTGGCAGGCTTCACCAGCGTCGGGATCGACGTGATCATGACCGGGCCGCTCCCCACCCCGGCCATCGCGCTCCTCACCCGCGAGATGCGCGCCGATCTTGGCGTGATGATCTCGGCCAGCCATAATCTCTTCGCGGATAACGGCATCAAGCTGTTCGGCCCCGATGGCTTCAAGCTGTCGGACGAGGCCGAGCTGGAGATCGAACGGCTGATGGAGACCGACATTCCGCTCGCCCCCGCCGAGAAGATTGGCCGCGCGCGGCGGATCGAGGACGCGCGCGGGCGCTATATCCACGCGGTCAAGGATTCGGTCTCGACCGAAATCCGCTTCGATGGGCTGAAGGTGGTGGTCGACTGCGCCAATGGCGCGGCCTATCAGGTCGCCCCCTCCGCGATCTGGGAGCTCGGCTCAGAGGTGGTCGCGCTCGGCGTCTCCCCCAACGGCACCAATATCAATGACGGGGTCGGATCGACCGCCATCGCGGCGCTGCAGGCCAAGGTGGTCGAGGAAGGTGCGGATATCGGCATTGCACTCGACGGTGATGCCGACCGGCTCATTGTCGTCGATGAGAAAGGCCGCGCGGTCGATGGCGACCAGATCATGGCGCTGATCGCCACTCGGATGCAGGAGCGCGGCTCGCTGCGCGGCGGCGGGATCGTCGCCACGGTGATGAGCAATCTCGGGCTGGAACGCTATCTCGCGACGCAGGGCCTCGATCTGGTGCGCGCCAAGGTCGGTGACCGCTACGTACTCGAAGCGATGAAGGCGGGCGGCTATAATGTCGGCGGCGAGCAATCGGGGCACCTGATCCTGCTCGACCATGCCACCACCGGCGACGGCACCGTCGCGGCGCTGCGGGTGCTGGCGAGCCTGGTGCGGTCAGGCAAGCCGGCGAGCGAATTGCTGCATGTGTTCGATCCGGTGCCGCAGCTGCTCAAGAATGTGCGCTATGAAGGCGACAAGCCGCTCGACAATGATGCGGTCAAGGCCGTCATCGCCGAGGCTGAAGCCGCGCTGACTGGCAGGGGCCGGTTGGTCATCCGCCCCTCCGGCACCGAACCCGTGATCCGGGTGATGGCCGAGGGAGACGATCAGCGCCAGGTCGAACAGGTGGTCGACACGATCTGCGAGGCTGTCCGCGCGGCGGTGTAGCGCGGTTTTTTTCGCGACTGCTCGCACATTCGCAAAATTGTATTTCCTTAACCCTGCTCGGGGAGGCGGCTTTCATCATTGCGCGCCTATCACAGGCCGATGTTCTCGCTGGTCCCCTTCGCTGTTCTTGCCCTGGCCATGGAGCCTGCTGCGCTTGCACAGGGGCCAGAGGCGCATGGCGGCGGAGCGCTGGTAGGGGCATCGCTCGCGGCTGAGCCAGCGGTTGAGACGGCCGTCGAGACGGCGGGAGGCGCTGGGTCTGACACCGCGACAAGACCGCGCGGCCAGCCGCGTGTGTCAAAAACCCGCTGCGCCTTCGTGACATGCGAGGTACCATGCGACATCAAGGGTGCGCGTGATGCACAGGGCGCACCCATATTCCGCACTCCGGTGAGCCCCGCATATGTCAGAACAGCGGCCGAGCGCATGTTCTGCAGCCGAGCGGATGCCACGGCCGCCGGGTATCGCGAGGAAGCGCAAGGTTGAGGCTCGCGCAGCGTCAGCTTTGACGTAGGTTTGGCGAAAAGCTGCCGTTCTGGAAACGACCCCGGAGCGGTCATTCAGATCTGCTGAACAATGCTGGCAACGATTTGATGCGCGCGTAATGCAAAATTACTCGATCAATCCGTCTTGCCGCATCAACTCAGCCCACATTTCCCAGATCGGAGTGGAA
>JBJTTE010000205.1:0-2822 GCA_046080005.1 Erythrobacter sp. | reverse complement strand
TGTCCAGCGGACTGCAGAACGCGATGAGGGTGGGTCAGGTTGGTCGGAAACCGCTCTAAAGCAATTTGAGCTGTGCCTCATCGCGTGCCGGCTTTTCCTCGCTCTCGGAGCCCTCAAGCCCTGACAAGGTCAATCCCATCAGCCGGATCGGTTTGGCGAGCGGCAATTCCGCCTCAAGCAGCGCCCGCGCAAGTCTAGCGAACTCATCCTTGCCGTTGACGTAGTCAGGCAAGGACGTTGCGCGGGTCATAATCCGGAAATCGGTGAACTTGAGTTTCAGCGTGACAGTGCGCCCGCGCGCACCTGAAGCTTCGATCCGTTCCCAGACGATGGCGATGATGTTGTCCAGCGTCTCGCGCAGCGCGCCTGCGCTGCCGATATCATCGGCGAAGGTGCGCTCGCCCCCCACCGACTTGCGAATGCGATGGGCCGCCACGGCGCGCAGATCAATGCCGCGGGCTGCCCGGAAAAGGTAATCGGCCATGCTGCCAAAGTGCTGGCGCAGGAAGGCAATGTCCTTGCCTGCGAGGTCCGCACCGGTCGCGATGCCAAGGCGCTGCATCTTTTCCTCGGCCTTGGGCCCGACCCCGTGAAAGCGCCGTATCGGCAGCCCCGCGACGAATTGCGCGCCCTCGCCCGGACGGATCAAGCACAGACCATCGGGCTTGTTCTGATCGCTTGCAAGCTTGGCGAGGAACTTGTTGTAGCTTACGCCCGCGCTTGCGGTCAGCCGGCTTTTGGCGCGGATTTCCTGCCGGATCAGGTCCGCAATCCGGGTTGCGCTGCCAATGCCGAGCCGGTCATCGGTAACATCGAGATAGGCTTCATCGAGGCTCAGAGGTTCAATCACTTGGGTGTAGTGCTCAAACACGCGGCGGATCTGGCGGCTTGCTTCCTTGTAGGCGTCAAACCGCGGGCGTACGAAAATGAGATCCGGGCATAACCGCTGTGCGGTGACCGAGGGCATGGCGCTCCGCACCCCGAATTTGCGCGCCTCATAGCTGGCAGCCGCCACAACCCCGCGCCCGCCTGCACCGCCTACCGCTACCGGAAGGCCGCGCAACGCGGGATTGTCACGCTGTTCGACGCTGGCGAAGAAGGCATCCATATCGACATGGATGATCTTTCTCAGCCCAAGGGCTTCCTCGTCATCGGCAAGCGGCGGCGTATCGGCCATGCCGCGACAAATAGAAGCTTGGGCGGCCTGAAGGAACCGTTGCTGGAACAATTCCCGCGCGCCGCCATTTTGTGCACATGCGAAAAGAACAGTGGTCTTCTGGCGAACCGATGGGCAAAGGCCCGCATATGGCAACGCTCGCTGCGCCCTCCATACCTGCCCGCAAGAGCCTCGGCGAGACCGAGCTGCTTTGGATGATGGCCCTGCTGATGGCGCTCAACGCCTTCGGAATCGACGCGATTCTGCCCGCGCTTGATGCGCTGGCGGCTGAGCTTTCGGTTGAGGGCAATGATCGGCAGTTCGTCATTGGTGTCTATCTGCTTGCTGGCGGCATCGGTGCGCTGATGCCCGGGGCATTGGCAGATAGGTTCGGCAGACGACCTGTGCTCCTGAGCGCGATAGCCATCTATATTGTGCTGTCTTTGCTGAGCGCGCTTGCGCCGACCTATGATGCCCTGATTGCGGTACGCGCCACGCAGGGCTTCTTCGCCGCCGGCATTATTGCCCTGCCGCCTGCGATCATTCGCGATCGGGTGGGCGGCGACAAGATGGCGCGCATGATGAGCCTGATCTTCGTCATCTTCCTGATGGTGCTTGCGATCGCCCCGACCGTGGGCGAGGGCATTTTGCAGGTCGGCAGCTGGCGAGCAATCTTCGGTGCGATGGCCGTACTCGGTGTGGTGATCGGCCTGTGGGTCTATCTGCGCTTGCCCGAGAGCCTTGCGCCGGCAAACCGGCAGCCGATCCGTCTGCCGACAATCGCCGCCAACATGGGCCGTGCCTTGGTGCTGCCGAGTGTTGCTGGCTACGTGATCGGAAGCGCACTGGTGTTTGGCGCGCTGTTCGGCTTCATCAATTCCTCGCAGCAGCTTATCACGCAGACGTTTGGCGCGGGGGATATCTTCCCCATGATCTTCGCGATTTGTGCCGGATCGATGGCGCTGGCCAGCTGGTCCAATTCGCGCATCGTCGAACGCTTTGGTGCGCGGCGGGTGAGCCACACGGCGCTGTTCGCCTTTATCGCGGTCAGCGCGGTGCAGGTGATGTTCGCCTTTCAAGCGCATGAAAGCTTGTGGCAGTTCGTACCGTTGATGGCGATCAACATGGCGCTGCTGGGCTTCATTGGCAGCAATTTCGGCGCGATTGCGATGAACCCCTTTCTCGCCACCGCCGGCGCCGCGAGCTCGGCGCATGGGTTCGTGCGCATGACCATGGCAGCTTTGCTGGGCGGCGCGATTGGCTATGCGTTCGACGGGACGGCAAGGCCGCTGGCGCTGGCGCTGCTGGCGAGTGGTCTGGTGTGTCTGGTGCTGGTGTTGCTGAGCGAGAAGGGCAAGCTTTTCGGCCCGTCCGACGCGGAACTGCAGCGCTAGAGCGGTTTGCGATCTGGCTGCGCCAAATCGGCCGCTCTAGGTTGTTGTTTTACCCCATTTTCCGAATCGTCAGGTGAGTCCACCTGACTGGAAAACGCTCTAGAGTATCCGTGATGATCAAGCGGTTGATCTGGCGCAGCCAGATCGCAAACCGCTCTAGGGTCGGGACTCAATTGGCCCACCAGATGATGGCGGCGACGATGAGTACGGCTGAGAGGAAAATGTCTGCGCGCTTGTCGTAGCGTGTGTGGATGCGGCGGAAGTCTTTGAGG
>JBJTTE010000204.1:0-2519 GCA_046080005.1 Erythrobacter sp. | reverse complement strand
GTTGCCGCTGGTCGGCTCGACGATTGTACCTCCGGGCTTGAGCGCGCCGCGGGTCTCGGCATCCTCGACCATCGCGAGTGCAATCCTGTCCTTGATCGAGCCGCCGGGGTTTGCCCTTTCAGACTTTACCCAGACTTCGTGATCGGGGAACATCCGGGCAAGGCGGATATGCGGTGTACCTCCGATCGTCGCTAGGATGTTGTCAGCCTTCATGTCGATACCTCTCTCCTGAGCTCTTGCGGCTCGAAACTGCGGGCCCGGCGTAATTCGGGGAAGTACCAAGCCCAAACGAAGGTCACGAGTATCGCACCCGCGCCGCCGAATACAACCGCGCCGACGGCGCCAAGCAGCGCGGCGGCGAGACCTGATTGCATTTCGCCAAGCTCATTCGAGGCCGAGATCGCAAGCCCGGAAATGGCAGATACGCGGCCACGCTTATCATCTGGCGTGA
Source organism: Erythrobacter sp. (assembly GCA_046080005.1). GTDB lineage: Bacteria > Pseudomonadota > Alphaproteobacteria > Sphingomonadales > Sphingomonadaceae > Erythrobacter. The sequence goes on along the minus strand of JBJTTE010000204.1, from coordinate 2,068 downwards.
AAAGCTGAACGAGCGAGGAGCGGATGAATACCGACACCATGTCGACAGCGCCCATCAGCACCAGGATTGCCAATGACAGAAGAAAGGTGCGCGAAAAGGCAAAGGTGATGGTCAGCGCGCCAAAGGCTGCGACTGCCCACAGCATCTTCATGCCCACTTCACGTTCAAGCGGGCGGAACGAGAACCACAAGGCTACAACCGTGGCGCCCAATGCCGGAGCAGCACGCATCAGTCCGAGTCCCTGCGACCCGACAAACAGGATGTCGCGGGCGAACACCGGGAGCAGCGCGGTCGCACCAGCCAACAGCACCGCAAACAGATCAAGCGTGATCGAGCCTAGCAGGAACCGCTCGCGCCAAACATAGGCCAGCCCGTCAAGGATCTGCCGCAGCGGCTTGAGCCGCGGCCCATCTTGCTGTGCCTTGATCGGGCGCAGGGACAGGATCAGCACCGTGGCCCCTCCGAGCATTACGGCTGACATCGCATGGGGCAGCCACATGACTTCGGCATAGATCAATCCGCCCACCGCAGGCCCAGCAACACTCGCGGTCTGCCATGCCATTGACGACAGCGCGATGGCGCGCGGTAGCAGCGCAGGCGGGACGATGTTGGGGGCGATTGCGCTCATCGAGGGTCCGACAAACACCCGCGCCGCGCCATGTGCTGCTGCCAGAGTGAACAGAATGGGGATGTTCAGCGCATCCTGCCATGTCAGCACGGCCAGCACAGTGGCAACACCCGCGTCGATACCATTGGCGAAAGCGGCGACCCGGCGTCGGTCGAAGCGGTCAGCGGCAAGCCCCGCTACGGGGGTGAGCAGAAACAGAGGAACAAACTGTGCCAGACCCAACAGACCAAGCTGGAACGAGGCCTCTGCCATGCTCATGCCATAGTCGTCGCGCGCGACCTCGTAGAGCTGGTAGCCGAGCAGCACCACCATCGACATGGTGGCGAACACTGCGATGAACCGTGCCAGCCAATAGCGACGGAAATCAGCGATCTGGAGGGGCGAGGCAGCTTCGTTCACGCCGCCGCCATGGCAGGGCTTGGCAACGCTGCCAAGCGCGCCTGCGCGCTTACTTCACTGGCCAGTGATGGGTGGAAGCAAGCGCCCTCTAGAGCGGTTTGCGATCTGGCCGCGCCTGATCAACCGCGCTAGGTTTTTGTTTTACCGCATTTTCCGAAGCGTCAGGTGATTCCACCTGACTGGAAAATGCTCTGGCGCAAGCGGCGCAGGCGCGGATTGGGCTGAAGCTGGTCGATGATCGCGACGAAATCGTCAAACCTGATGATCCGCTCGAATTGAAAACCCGCGCGATTGTCCCGGGTCCAGATGACATAGGCCTCGATCCGCCCCACGACAGGTAGCCTGATGATGATCCGGTCGCCGCGCCGGAATTGCTGCGCATCGTCGATCATGAAGCCATGGGCAGACAGATTACACACATGCAGGTGGAGGTCGCCGTACGCAAAATGTTCTACGATCGCCGGAAAATCCACCGGATGCCGCGCTGCGCGACACAAGTCTGTTACACTGAGGTTAGCTCCACTTACCATGCGCAGCGATCCTCCCTTCCGTCTCGGACATCACAACCTAATGCCGCAGAAAGGCTGACAATTGGTAAAGCGCGAGAAACCCTAGCGCGAAATCAAGGCGTGGCGCTTCTTGCCGAGGCTGAGCCGGAGGGTCTGCCCTTCGGCTGGGAGCACGAGCTGGGCCGGGTCGCTGACGGTTTCGCCATCGATCTTGACGGCACCTTCGGCGAGCTTGCGCTTGGCTTCTGCGTTGGAGGCTGTGAGCCCGATTTCGGTTAGCAAGGCGGCGAGGCGCATGCCCTCCTGTCCAACCGCAAGGCTTGGCAGATCCTCACCCACTCCAGAGCCGGAAAAGGTCTCAAGCGCAGTTGCCTCGGCGCGGGCGGCCGCCTCTTCGCCCCGGACAAGCCGGGTCACTTCATTGGCCAAAACGGCCTTGGCTGCGTTGATCTCAGCCCCTTCGAGGCGCTCAAGGCGGTTGATCTCGTCAAGCGGAAGGTCGGTAAAGAGCCGCAGGAAGCGACCCACGTCA
>JBJTTE010000203.1:0-4156 GCA_046080005.1 Erythrobacter sp. | reverse complement strand
GCTCTAGTCCCGTGCCAGCCGCGCGAAGGCTGCGGCGCGCAGGAAATCCGCCTCGCGCCGCTCGCGCCGTTCCTCGGCCTCGGCGTCGCGGCCCCATAGGTCCGCCTGCCATTGCTCTTCGAGACACACCGCCTGCCATAGCGCGCGCGGTTCGTCTTCATGCACGGCATCAAGCGCGGCGAGGGCTGTGACGAGCGATGCGGCGAGCTTGGTCATTGCCTCGACCCCAGCAAGCACGAAGGGATTGAGCGTCAGCAGCTTCGCCTCGAGAACAGCGAGTGTCTCGGGCGGTTGCGGTCGGTGAAGGACGCCGCTGACGCGCACCAGCGCAATGCCATGCGCGGCTTCGAAGGAGGTAAGCAGCGGCTCCCAGACGGCGTGTTGATGTGCGTGCAGCGGTTCATCGGGATCGGCGCGGTAGCACAGCGTATCGGTTTCCGCGTAGGCGACGAGCCCTTGCGCGACGCTCACCGGGTCGGGCGCGACCATGTCGATCGCGTAATCGGCGAGGTCGCGAAGCGGAAGGCTCGCCGGATCGATTGTCTCGCCCTGCTGCCGCCATTCCGCCGCCAATGTTTCGGCCAGCGCCTCGCTGGGCACAAGCTGCGGCGCGCCGCCCACAGTCTTCACGCCGCGCGCATCGAGCATCACCTGCCATCCGCCCCCGGGCTGCGCCCCGAGCGTCACGGCCTTGTAGAACCGGCGGATCATCGCTTGCGTTGGGCTCCCGCGTTCCAGCGGCGCGCGACGAAGCGCGGCAGGAAGAAGAACTCGAAAAAGCCAATCACGACGATAATCCCGCCGACAAAGCGGGGGAGGTCGATGACCCCGCGCACGATGGCAAAGCCGAGCATGATCAGCGCAATGCCGCTAAAGCGCACCAGCGTGATGATGATAAAGCCAGTGCGCGCCCGGGCTTCGGCCGCTTCGGCTTCGCTGCGGTTGGTCATGGCAGCGCCTCTGCCAAGGCGGCGGCCAACTCAGGCGTGCTCTCGACCACGCTGCGCGCACCGCTTGCGAGCAGTTCGCCTGCGCTGTGATAGCCCCAGCCCACCCCGATTGCGGCGACACATATCGCCTGCGCCATCAGCATGTCGAAGCTCGTGTCACCGATCATCACCGCTTGGCCGGGAAGCGCGCCGGCTTCGAACAAAGCCGCTTCGAGCATCGCAGGGTTGGGCTTGGACGGGTGGCGGTCAGCCGTCTGGAGCGAGACGAACAGATCGGCGATCCCGTGTGTTCGGAGGCAAGCGGCGAGCCCCCGGTCGGACTTGCCGGTGGCGACAGCAAGCTGCCACCCTGCCCCGTGGAGCGCGCGCAGCAGATCGGCGATGCCCTCATAGAGAGGCTCATCGAGCAGGCCCTCCTCGCGCCGCGCGCGGAAGCTCGAGCGGTAAAATTCGGTAACCGCGCGGTTCTGGTCTTCGGACAGGTCCGGCGCGAGGCTGCGCACGGCGGCGGGCAGGCTGAGGCCCACCACGCGGCGCACGGCGTGACTGTGCGGCGCGGCGAGGCCCGCGCGGGTAAAGGCGCGCTCCATCGCCCAGCACACATCCGCCTGCCCATCGACCAGCGTTCCATCGCAATCGAAGACGGCGAGCTTCATGCCGCGCTCTCCCGCACCAGGTCGGCAAGAGCTGCGTGACCGGCGCGTTCCAGCCCATCCGCAATGCGCAAACGCTCGTCTGCCGGCTTGTTCTGCGAGAGCTTGAAAGTCGGCCGCCACGCCAGCACCTCAAGCTCGAAGCCGACGATGCCCCGGAACAGTCCTGCCCAGACTTTCTCGGAGGATTCTTCGGCCAGCCACGGCGCCCCCTCGAGCTGCCCTTCGTGCTTCAGGATTGCAGCGTGGAGGAAAGCCTCCAACCCCTCGTCCGCCATCCGCCGGACCCGGCCTTCGATCTCCAGCGCGACATAGTCCCAGGTCGGCACGGTATCGCGTTTGGTGTACCAGCGGGGCGAGACATAGGCGTCAGGCCCGTTGACGACGATCAGCGCGGTTGCACCGTCAAGGTGCCGCGCCAGCGCATTGTTGCGCGCGAGGTGGAACTGCACGCGCCATGGTTCGTCAGGGCTATCCTGCGCATTGAGCAGCGGTGTGTGCGCGACGCGCGGCCCATCGGGCGTGGCGGCGAAGACCATGCCGAAGCCGATCTTTTCGATCAGGCTTTCGCATAGCGCGCGATCTTTGGTGCGGTAGAGCGGATTGGGGTGCATCAGCGGCCTGGCTTGCGTGGTTTGGCCTTGCTGGCGGGCTTGCCTTTGGGCTTGGGCCTTGCCTTGGGCTTGGACGTCGCTGCGCCGCGCGCCCGCCTGGGGGTTCGGGTGTCCTTTCGCGCCTGCTTGAAATGGCGCCGCGCGGCCTGCTTTTTCTCTTCAGCGGTTTTCTCGGGCACGTCTTCGCGCAGCGGTGCGGCATCGGACATCGCTGGATCAAAGCCCAGCACCTCCATGCTCGCGGCAAAATGCGCAGGCAGTTCGGCGGTGACATCCAGCTTGCCGCCGCTTCCCTCTCCCGCCTTGGGCTCGGTGATGATCAGGCGGCGGGCGTGGAGGTGCATCTTGCGGCTCACCGCGCCAGTCAGGAAGGCGTCCTGTCCGCCATATTTGCCATCACCGACGATCGGGTGGCCGATCGCTGCCATATGCACGCGCAGCTGGTGGGTTCGCCCGGTCAGCGGTTCAAGCTCCACCCAGGCAGCGCGCTGGCCTGCCCGGTCGACCACGCGATACCGGGTCTTGGCGGCTGCACCGTTTTCCTCGTCGATATGCATCTTCTCGCCGCCGGTGCCCGGCTGCTTGGCAAGCGGTGCGTCGATCACGCCTTCGGAGAGCTGCGGATTGCCCACCACCAGCGCCCAATAGACCTTGCGCGCGGAGCGGCTGGCGAAGCGCTTGGAAAAGCTCGCGGCGCTGCCCGGCGTGCGGGCGATCAGCAGCACGCCCGAGGTGTCCTTGTCCAACCGGTGGACGAGGCGAGGGCGAGGCGCGCGGTCATCCGCGACAAAGGCATCGAGCAACCCGTCAACATGCTTGGTGGTCTTGCTCCCGCCCTGCGTGGCGAGGCCGGGGGGCTTGTTGAGGACGATGGCACTGGGCGTCTCGCGGATCACCATGTCTTTGGCTTCGGCGATCTGTTCGGCTGTCAGCGGCCGGGCGCGCGGGGCCGATGGCTTGCGTGCCGCGTCCTCGCCGCCCGGGGGAACGCGCAGCACTTGCCCGGCTGAAAGGCGATCTTCCGGCTTGGCGCGCTTGCCATCCACCCGCACCTGTCCGGTGCGCGCCCAGCGCGACACGGTCGCAAAGCCGACTTGCGGAAGATTGCGCTTGAACCAACGGTCCAAGCGTATGCCGTCATCATCCGCGCCGATGGTAAACTGGCGGACGTTGTCGGTGGGGTCTGCGCTCATTGCCCGCTCTGTGCGGCGACAAGGCCGATAATCACGGCTGCCGTGCCGGCGACCATCGAGGCGGCTATATAGCCTGTCGCCAGCCCTGCCTGCCCGCGGTGGAGCATCGTCACCAGCTCCGAGGAAAAGGCACTGAAGGTGGTAAATCCGCCGAGCAGCCCGACCCCGATCAGCAGGCGCGCGGTTTCAGCCGTCTGCTGTGACAGCGTGCCGCGCGCGAACCAGCCGACCAGCGCGCCCATCGCCAGGCTGCCGATGATGTTGACCGCGAGCGTGCCCCAAGGGAAGCTGTTCTCCGGCCCGGCAAAATCGCCCACCAGCCGCCCTACGTGATAGCGCAGCACCGAGCCCACAGCGCCGCCCGCTGCGACGTTGAGACTTGCCATGAGAGGGGAGATTTCACCGGCCATGACCCGCCTTTAGCGAGCACCACGCGCTCTGCCTAGCGTAGGCGCGCGCGGTTCAGTCTGGTGCGATTATGCCAATACGCTCTGGCGGCTTGCCATTTTGGCGCTGTTGGACTATCGGGGCGCCGTTTCAAGGGCGGCTCCTGCTGGGAATCGCCCACGTTTCATTGGAAATTCACCGCGCAACCCCGCGCAGAATCGCAAAGCGGGACTCTGGGCGTTCGGAAATGAGGTAGTCGTCGTTTATGCAAATCATGGTTCGCGATAACAATGTCGATCAGGCCCTGCGCGCGCTCAAGAAGAAGCTGCAGCGCGAAGGCGTTTATCGCGAAATGAAGC
>JBJTTE010000202.1:0-9190 GCA_046080005.1 Erythrobacter sp. | reverse complement strand
AAAACAACAACCTAGAGCGGTCGATCTGGCGCAGCCAGATCGCCAAGCGCTCTAGCCCGGTTCGTCCGGCCGCCAATGCAGAACGACAGTAAGCCCGCGTCCGGCAAGGGCAGGGGCGATTGCCCTGATTTGCTCGGGCGAGAGGTCGGGCGGCGATTCTGTGCCCGCTTTAGATGGCCCCTTGCGCGCGCTAGACCCCGCCTTGACCCCTGTTAGACCCTCGTTAGACCCCTGTTTGACCTGCGCCTGCACCCCCTGTTTCACGTGAAACATGCGTCTTTCGGCGTCAGCGCGGGCTCTGGCGAGGATCGCTGCGGGCACCTCGCCATCGAGCAGGAGCAGGTCCGCTTCACCGAGCAGCCGGGCCTGCCGCAAGGTGAGCTCCTCGGGATCGCTGCTGGTGAGGATGATCGCCTCGATCCGCGCCGCAGGTGCTGCCGCTGCGCCCTCGGCCCAGCGCGTAACGCGCTGAAAAGCTGCGGGATCGAGCGGATCGAGCGGGCCACCTTCCCTTAGAGCTTGATCGACGGCCCGCCGCCGGTCCGTCCCATCGGAAAAGCGCTGCCGAAGCACCGGACGCGCCGCCTCCAACGCCCGCGCCAACGCACCCAGCGTGTCGGGCAGCACCCGCTCGAGCCGCAGGCGCACATGCTTCGCCAGCCCCGCCGAGGCTCCGCCCGTCCCGATCGCCACCAGCAGCGGATCGCGGTCGAGGATCGAAGGTGTTGTAAAATCGCATAATTCCGGCCGGTCGACAACATTGACCAGCAGCCCGGCGCAGCGCGCGTTGATCGCCGCGACCTCGCAGGCCTGCGGATCATCAAAGGCGATGAAGGCCAGCCGCACCCCCTCGTCAATCGCGCGGGCGAGATCATCGACAATCACGCCCCCCGCGCGCTCGACCAGCCGCCGTTTGGGCTCCGCCGCAGCGCCATCGCCGAGCACCAGCACGTGCTGCCCGGCAATCTGGTGGAACAGCGGCAGGCTGGCAATTCTGCTCATAGCCGCCTCACCCGTGCCTTACTCCAGCCATTCCGGCACGCGCTCGGCATCCATGATCGCGCTCGCCTCGATCCGATCGGCGACCACCGCGAACCGGTCGCCATCGACCAGCACTTCGGCAACAAACCCGCGCGAATTGTAGGACGAGGCCATTGTCGCCCCGTAAGCGCCCGCCGTGCGGAACACCGCGAGATCGCCTGCTTCCAACGCGTCGCACTCGCGGCCCATTGCAAAAGTATCGCCGGTCTCGCAGATCGGACCGACGATATTGGCGGTCATCTGCGCACCCTTGGGTGCGACAGCTTCGAAGTGGTGATAGGCGCCGTAGAGCGCGGGGCGGGCGAGATCATTCATCGCCGCATCGACAATCACAAACGGGTCCCGGATCCCGCGCTTGACCCGCACCACCCGGGTCAGGAGCACGCCCGCATTGCCTGCGATCACCCGGCCCGGCTCGAAGATCAGCTTCACGCCCCAATCCCGCGTCACCCGCGCTACCATTGCGCCATATTCGGCCGGTTGGGGGAGCACTTCGCCGACGCGATAGGGCACGCCCAGCCCGCCGCCGAGGTCGACATGGGTGATCGTGTGACCCGCCCCGCGCAGTGCGCGAACCAGCCCGTCAAGCTTGGTGAAGGCCGCTTCAAGCGGCGCCAAATCAGCGAGTTGGCTACCGATATGCACCGCCACGCCGCGCAGGTTCACCCCCGGCTGGCCCGCCAGCTTGCCGAAAATCTGGCCCGCCTCGCTGATCGGCACACCAAACTTGTTGTCGGCCTTGCCGGTCGAAATCTTGTCATGCGTGCCGGCGTCGACATCGGGATTGATGCGCAAAGTGCACTGCGCTGTCATCCCCAGTCCAGCGGCGATCTCCGCCAGTTCGAGCCCTTCTTCCTCGCTCTCGATATTGAACTGGCCGATCCCCGCTTCAAGCGCCGCGACCATTTCGGCTGCTGTCTTGCCCACGCCTGAGAACACGATCATTTCGGGCGGAATTCCGGCTGCCAGCGCGCGCCGCATTTCGCCAACCGAGACCACATCGGCGCCCATGCCCTGCGCCCCCAGCACCTTGAGGACCGCAAGATTGGGGTTGGCCTTGACCGCGAAGGCGATCAGCTTGTCGGGCACATCGTTCAAGGCCTCGCGAAACACCCGCGCATGCCGCTCTAGCGTGGCGCGCGAATAGACATAGACGGGGGTGCCAACCGCTTCGGCGATGAGCGGCAGCGGCACGTCTTCGGCGTGCATCACGCCGCCGCGATAGATGAAGTGGTCCATCAGTTTTCGTTTCTAGTCGGGGGGCAGATCGAAGGGATCGTCCTCGCGTTCTTCCGAACGGCGGCGCAATTCAACACTGCGTTCCGGAGCAGCAAGCGCCTCACGGCGCAGCAATTCGTCGGCGGTGGGCTTGTCGAGCGCCCCATAAGGCGCGGTCGGCAGGCTCGCGCTCTGCGGCGGGGTGAGCGGTGCCTGCGAGCCGCATCCGCCCAGCACGGCTGCCAGACCCAGAACAGCAATGTAGCGCATCATCCCTCCATTCCCAGCGTGGCCCGCGCAGCAGCGATCTGCGAACGCACCTGATCTGGCGCGGTTCCGCCATACGAGGTGCGGGCAGCGACCGAGGCATCGACCGAAAGCGCAGCATAGACGCTTTGGTCGATCCGTGCATCAATCGCTTGCAGCTCGGCAAGCGGCAGCTGGTCAAGCGCGATGCCGCGCGTTTCGGCCAGCTTCACCGCGCTCCCGGTGATGTGGTGCGCCTCGCGGAAAGGAATGCCGCGCACCCGCACCAGCCAGTCGGCAAGATCGGTCGCGGTGGCATAGCCGAGTTCCGCCGCCGCGCGCATCCGATCAGTGTTGAAGGTGGCATCAGCGATCATCCCGGTCATCGCCGCGATGCTAAGGCCCATCAGACCGGCGGCCTCGAACACCGGCGGCTTATCGTCCTGCATGTCCTTGGAATAGGCGAGTGGCAGCCCCTTCATGGTGATCAGCAGGCTGGTCAGTCCGCCGATCACCCGTCCCGAGTGGCCCCGCACCAACTCGGCCGCATCGGGGTTCTTCTTCTGCGGCATGATCGAGGAGCCGGTCGAAAGGCTGTCAGGCAGGCGGATGAAGCCGAAGGGTTGGCTCGCCCACAGGATCAATTCCTCGGCAAGCCGCGAAAGGTGCAGCGCTGTCGCCGAGCAGCTCCACAGGAAGTCGAGCGCGAAGTCGCGGTCTGACACGGCATCGAGCGAATTGGCGGTGGGCTGATCAAACCCGAGCGCGCTTGCCGTCGCCGCGCGGTCAATCGGAAAGCCAGTGCCGGCCAGCGCCGCGCTGCCGAGCGGACACTCGTTCATCCGCAGCCGCGCATCGGCAATCCGCGCGCGGTCGCGCCGGAACATCTCGTAGTAGGCCATCAGGTGATGGCCCAGGGTCACCGGCTGCGCGGTCTGCAAGTGGGTGAAACCGGGCATGATGCTGTCTGCATGTTCGCCCGCGCGGGTGACCAGCGCGCGCTGTAGCGCGGCGAGGCCTGCGTCGAGCTGGTCGAAGGCATCGCGCACCCACAGCCGGAAATCGGTCGCCACCTGGTCATTGCGGCTGCGCGCGGTGTGGAGGCGCCCGGCGACCGGCCCGATCAGCTCGGCGAGCCGTGCCTCAGTGGTCATGTGGATGTCCTCGCGGTCCCAGTCCTCAGGCACGCCGTCGACAGCATATTCGGCCGCCACCGCATCCAGACCCTGTGCGATCGCGAGGGCATCGTCAGCGGCGATGATGCCCTGCGCACCGAGCATCGCCACATGGGCCTTGCTCGCGGCGATGTCCTGCCGCCACAGCGCCTTGTCGAACGGGATCGAGGCGTTGATTTCGCGCATGATCGCGCTAGGGCCGTCAGCGAACCGGCCGCCCCACATGGCGTTGGTCGCCGCGCCCTCAACGGAGCCCGTCATGTCCCGCTCGCCGTTCATTCTTGCCCTATCGCTCCTGCTGCTGGCGGCTTGCGATAGGGCCGCCGAGGCCCCAGCGCAACCGGTTGAGACGCAGGCGGCCGGGACCTGGAAGGTCGATCGCACATTCGCCGGAACGCCGCTTCCGGCGCTGCAAGTCGTCGATCCGCAGGGCAAGGTGCTTGATCTTGGCGCGCAGGACGGGCCGGTGCTGCTTAACCTGTGGGCCACATGGTGCGGCCCTTGCGTCAAGGAAATGCCGCAGCTTGATGCGCTCGCTGGCGAGCTGGAGGGCGAGGTGCGGGTCATCACGGTCAGTCAAGACATCCGCGGCGCCGAGTTGGTCGAGCCCTTCTTCGCCAAGGGCGGCTATGCGCGGCTCGAACCCTGGCTGGATCCCGAAACGGAACTGTCCGCGCAATTCACCGCAGAAGGGGCTCTGCCGCTGACGATCCTGTTCGATGCATCGGGCAAAGAGGTGTTGCGGGTGGCAGGCGGCTATGACTGGGGCGCGCCAGAGGCAGCGGAACTGGTGCGCGAGGCGATCTCGGCCAGAGCGCCGTAATCAGGCGCAGCTAGACCGAGCGAGGCAAGCGGGAAGCCGAACAGTCCACTCATCAATTGCGCCTGCATCCAGGCAGTCGGCCACCTGCGCGAGAGCGGGGCAAGCACCTTGTCGCGTACTCCCGGCAGAACGCGAGAATCTGATTGGTAAAGCGGGGTGAATAGGCGGGTTACCCATTGGTACAGCCACACGTGATCCCGCCGCCAACTTGCCGCAAGGCGCAGTTTCTCAGCAAGCGTACGCCCCTCGGCAAGGCCGCGTGCGAGGCTCCATGCATCAAGCAGCGCCATGTTTGCCCCCTGCCCAAGCTGCGGGCTTGCCGAATGCCAAGCATCGCCAATCGCGATCATCCGTTCGGCAACAGGGTCGGGGTGGGTGCGGTGAGCATAACGGGCGAAGGTCAGCTGGCTGTGATCGGTGATGCGGGCGAGCAGCCCTTCAATGTCCGGCCACAAGCGCAGCACTTCAGCCTTCCACACATCCAGCGGCGTTGCCCGCCAGCTGGCATAGTCGGTAGTCTTTAGGGACCAGGCGACTTCGGGCTGCGCGGTGCCGGGGCGCCTACCGATTGGCAGCACGCCCGCCATCTGGGCAGCGCGGCGATAACGCTGTTCCAGAAGATTGCCTGCGAAGGGATCGCCCGGTTCCAACGGAAGGCTCGCCCATAAAGCGCCGAAGGGGAGGATACCCTTGGGTCCCGGGTCGAACAGACTGCGCCAGCCGCTCGCGTCAACAACGAGGGCAAAGGGATCACTATCGGGTTTGTCGACAAAGGTCAGGCGGCGGCCGCCCGGCTCGCAGACACTGCCGGTCACCTGATGGCCAGACTGGATCGCAAGGCCTTCCTGTTGCTCGGCGGCTTCAAACAGCACGGTGAACAGGCTGGCCCGGTGAATGCCAAGGCCAAACGCCCCGGCAAGACCCAGCGCTGCATAAGGCGCGTCGAGAACGGTGCGACCGTTTTCCGCGATGCCCTCGAGCGCGTCGATCCGCGCACCGCATCTTATGATCGCTTCGGCAAGGCCGAGTTCGCTGAGTACCGCAAGGCCGGTCGGCTGGATCATCAGTCCCGATCCTACGGGACCTGGAGCGGCGAACTGATCAAAGACCGTGACGTGCTGACCTTGTCGCGCCAGAAGGAGCGCCGCTGATAACCCGGCCGGGCCGCAACCGATAATCGCGATGGACAATGGCTTGTGCATGAGCCCCTTTTGCAGCGGCGGTGAGAAGCTGTCCTTCGCCTTATCTATCGTGCTCAATGGGTGTACCAGTGAACTGCGCGCAAGCGATCCTGCGTTAAACGCCGCGCCGCCGCCCGATGGCCTCGCCCATGCGCAGCGGGTCGCCGGGTTTGAGATCGTCGCGCCATGCCACGCGGCCCGGCTCGAACAGCAACACCACTGTTGACCCAAGGTAGAAGCGGCCCATTTCCTCGCCGGCGGCGAGGGCGAGCGGCTTGTCGGCGAAGTCTTCGTCCACTGGCGCTGCGGCATGGGTGCGGAAGGCGTTGGGCCAGACGGTGTCGATCCCGGCGACGATCATCGCGCCCACCATGATGCTGGCAAAGTGCCCGTCTGGCCCGTCAAAGCGGCAGACGAGGCGCTCATTGCGGGCGAACAGCAGGTCGACGCCTGCAGCGGTCGCGGTGTTGACCGAGAACAGGTCGCCCGGAACGTAGCGGGTCATCGCCAGCGTTCCGGCGGCGGGCATATGGACCCGGTGATAGTCCTTGGGGCTGAGATAAATCGTCATGAACGATCCGCCCTCGAACCGCGCGGCCTCTGCAGCGCCGCAGCCGAGGATCTCGGCGACAGAATAATCGCGGCCCTTGGCCTGAATGATCCGCCCGCCACTGACGGGGCCCAGCTGGCTCACCGCACCATCGGCAGGCGAGAGGACGAATTGAGCCGGGTCCGCCAAGGGTCGCATGCCGGGGGCAAGCTCGCGGGTGAAGAAGTCATTGAAGCTGGTGAACTGCCCGACCTTGCGCGCAGCTTGCGACAGGTCGACCCCGTAGGAAGCGACGAAGCGGCGGATCAAGGCGTCGCGCAGCCAAGGCGTCTGGCTCGCTGCCAATTTTCCGGCGAGGCGTGAAAGCGCGTGCTGCGGCAGGATGTGCTGGAGCGCGATGAACAGAGCGGACATGGGCCTATCCGCTAAGGGCAGGCGCTGTCAGCTGCAAGCGGCCTTGGTCAGAGCGTGGCGGTTTGCCCGCCGTCGACCTTGATCGCGCTGCCGGTAATGAACCCAGCGCGCGGCGACGCGAGGAAGGCGGCAATATCGCCGAACTCCTCGGGCGCGCCGAGCCGTCCGGCGGGGATCGCCGCAATCGAGCGCGCGGTGACCTGCTCCGCTGCGAGACCTTGTCCCGCTGCCATTGCGGCATGCAGGCTGGTGAGCCGATCGGTCGCGATCTGGCCGGGGAGGAGCAGGTTGACGGTGACGCCGTCCGCCGCAACTTCCGCCGCGAGGGTCTTGCACCATGAGGCCAGCATCGCGCGCACCGCGTTCGATAGCACCAGCCCGGGGGTCGGAGTGACAAGGCTGGTCGAGGCGACCGTGAGGATCCGGCCAAAGCGGCGCGCCCGCATCTCGGGCAGGAAGGCCTGCGCGAGCGTCAATTGCGCGTTGAACATGCGGCTCATCACCGCAGCGAAATCGGCAGGCGTTGTGCTCGCCGCGGCGCCGGTCGGCGGGCCGCCCGCGTTGAGGACGAGGATGTCCGGCGTATGGCTCGTTTCGCGCACCGCATCGATAATCGCTTGCGGCGCGGCGGGATCGTCAAGATCGGCGTTGATGTGGGGGTGCCCTCGATCCCGTCACCGGAGCGGGCGACGGTGATCACCCCCGCGCCTTCCGCCGCCAGCGCCTCGGCAATCGCGCGGCCCAGACCTTTGCTCGCCCCCAGGACCAGCGCGGTCTTGCCCTCAAGTTGCAGATCCATTGCCTCTCTCCTGTGGACTGAACCGGCACGGGCCAAGCGAGGCCGTGGTGGGCGGTAACGGGCTCGAACCGCTGACCCTCTCGGTGTAAACGAGATGCTCTACCAACTGAGCTAACCGCCCCGCGACTTGGGGAGGCCTCCTTAGCGCAGGCGCGGCCAAATGCAATTGTCCTGTGGCGCGGCACGGCAGGCGGGGCTAGGGCGCGGGAATGAGCAGACCTCGCGTTCTTGTCCTCGGTACCGGCGGCACGATAGCTGGGGCAGGCTCGGGCGCGACCGGCGCAGCCTATCGCCCCGGCGGCCTGACGCTTGACGTGCTGGTTGCGCACCTCGCAGCGCTCGGGCTGGCGGCAGAGCTGGTGCCACAAGAGATCGCGCGGATCGGCTCGCAGGATATTGGCTGGAGCGAATGGCAGGCGCTCCACGCAGCTTGCGGGGCGGCAATGGCCGATCCGGCGGTGGACGGCTTGATCATCACCCACGGGACAGACACGGCGGAAGAGACGGGGTTCCTGCTGGACCTCACTCTGCCGACCACCAAGCCGGTGATCCTTGTAGGCGCGATGCGTCCAGCCGATGCTGTGGGCGCGGATGGGATGCGGAACTTTGCCAATGCGGTGAAGGTTGCGGGCGATCCTGCCGCCGCCGGGCGCGGGGTGATGCTGGTGATGGGCGATGCCGTGCTCGCCGCGCGCGATGCCAGAAAAGCCGCGACCAGCAGCATCGACGCTTTCCGCACCTTCCCGAGGGGGCCGCTGGCGAGGGTCACCCCCTCGAGCCTCGACTGGTTCGGCCCCGCGCACCGCCTAGGGGAGAGCGCGCGCTATCCCTTCCCGGCGGAGCTGCCGCGGGTGGCGATCCTCACGGCGGGGGCGGGGATGGACGCAAAGCCGGTCGAAGCGCTGCTCGGCATCGGTGCGCGCGGCATCGTGCTTGCCGGAATGGGGCAGGGCAATGCGCCCAAGGTGGTGCTGGAGGCCCTCGCCCGAGCGGCGGCCTCAGGGGTGCCCGTGGTGCGAGCAAGCCGCGTCGACGAGGGGCTGGTCGACCGCAATGTCGAGGTGGAGGACGATGCCCTCGGGCTGGTCGCCGCGCGCGCCCTCGGCCCGGCCCGCGCGCGGGTGCTGCTGATGGTGCTGGTGGCGAACGGGGTGACCGACGCGGCGGCGGTGCAGGCGGCGTTTGACGGGTGAGTGGGTGGGGGGTGTCCGCTTTCGCTCCTTCCCTGCCAAGAGCGGCCGGTAGGAAAACGACCCCGAGGCGGGCATCTCAGCACCTATCATCGGACGGATCTGAAACTTGCCTCCGTCGGGAAGGTGTGTGGGAAAATGCTGCACCGTCTCTGACCGCTGATTACCTCCGCTAGAAAGGTCGTCATTGAGCAATCGTGATGATCATAGTCCGGTGCGCGGGATTCATTGACAACAATGCTCCAGCGTTCGGGCGTACCTGAGGTCAGCCAGTACAGGACGTCCCCATTTTCAGTCGCGCCGAAGGGAAGAAGTCCGTCTGGTTCGGGATAAAGCGGATAAGGCAATTCCTCGCCCCATTCACCCAACTGCTTCAGCGCATCTAGCTGTCGCTTCATTTGGATGCGCAGATTTATGTGCGGGTTTTCATCGTACGGTGTGAACACGACAATGAAGCCGTCAAGTGAACCGCCCCGGCTTTCCCGGAGGCTCCTATCTGTGAGAAGGAGCCACGATGAGCAATACAAGGAACAAGTTTTCGCCTGAGTTTCGC
>JBJTTE010000201.1:0-3333 GCA_046080005.1 Erythrobacter sp. | reverse complement strand
ACGCTTCGAAACCCGCGTATGCTGCGCGCGGGTGGCCGGGGTCCACATCATAATCTCCGGGTTGTCTGCAAAACCCCCGGAATCACAGCAACCTCAGCCGCTCAACCCCTTTCGAAACGGCCTCTAAGGTCGCGACGTCATTGGAGCTGCAAAAAATCCGCACGGCCTTGGACACAGACCGCGAACATGCCCGCACCCGCCGTTCTTTGCATGCCTCGCGCGCTCCCGTTAGTTTGCCCTGACACGTGAATCAGCGGGTTAGCCCTTGTCAAGCGAGGATCGCCGCTGCGGCGTGGAAGCCTTGTCGACGGCCGGGCGGGCAATAATCGCGCTGAAGCGCTAAGCGCTGCTTTCTCTCACACCAAACCAGTGCTTTTGGTTAGGGGGCATGGCAGAAATCCACCCAGACACGGTTATGAGCGGGGCTGATCCGCGATCCCAAAAGCGGTCTTGCGGCTTTGCCTCGCTTCTGGAAAACTCCTGCCCTTCAAGTTCCGACCCCGTTGCGGACATTGCATCAATCGTCGCTCAGGATTTGGCTTGCCTTATAAGTCGCAATCAGATCTTTCGGTTTCGCTTCCATAGCGACATGCAGGATCACGGTCCGTTGAAGTTCAACATCGGGATGAAATGCACAGTTCCCGGCGAACCAAAGTGCTTCTGACATTGGCTCGTCGGAATGCCATGTCGTCATGACGAACTTTTCGTCCGGTATGTCGCCGTAGTCGAAGGTTTCAAGGACGGCCCAATCAACCGCGTCATGCCACTTTTCGCACTCGGCTCCCCAAGCGATTGCATAAAGGCAGCCGCCGTCTACCAACCATTGGGCGATGCCGTTGCGCCATTCGTCAGTCACTGTGGCCTCGGAGACAATGACTGCCCGAAGCGGCCCGCTGGGTAGCCGTGGTGGAGCCTCGTTCGGGGGCAGATGCACGTATTCCGGTCCCATGCACTCAGCTTAGGGGAACAATTCTAATCGGCAATCCCTCGTCCGGAATCCACCCACTTGCGGTCATTCGCCGCAGCCTAGCGCAATCCCGAAAGCAGAATGGCGGCAAGCGGCCCCATTGGCAACCATCCAAGGTTCGTCGCCCCGTGCTTGCCTGCCCCGGCGCAGGCTGGGGACGCGGGGCTAGGCTCGTTTGACCGACCGAATTCAACGGCCCGCCAGCGGACATGCCCGCAGAGGCGAGCACACCAACAAGACAGCGGGGTCCTGGGTCAAGCTCGGGAAGGCGCAAGCGGTGTGTTGACCCACCGCGCGACGAAAAACCCGTCCAGCCCGCCCTGCTCTGGCAGCAACCCCGGATGGGTGCGCAGCCAGCCTTCGGGGGTCGGCGCCAGGCCTGCGGGGAGTTCACCTGCTGTGATCGGGGCGGGCGTCAGGCCCAGTTCGGCGTCGATCCACGCTGCCTGTTCCTCGCCCTCCCCGGCTTCCAGCGAGCATACCGCGTAGACCAGCACGCCGCCGGGGTTCAGCCACCCCGCCGCTCGCGCCGCCAAGGCGCGTTGCAGTTCGGCCATCTCGGCAATCTGTCCCTTGCCAATCCGGTGGAGCACATCGGGGTGGCGGCGGCAGGTGCCCGTCGCGGTGCAGGGCGCATCGATCAGGATCGCGTCAAAGCGGTGCTTGGGCTCCCACGCGAGCGCGTCGGCGCGCACCGGCGAGGCCTTCAATCCGGTGCGCTTCAAGTTCTCCTTGAGGAGATCAAGCCGCCGCTTCGACATGTCGAGCGCGGTGACTTTCCAGCCCGCTGCTGCAAGCTGCATGGTCTTGCCGCCGGGGGCAGCGCACAGATCGAGCGCCGAGCGTCCGCTCCCTGTGCCCAGCAACCGCGCAGGGAGCGACGCGGCGAGATCCTGCACCCACCATGCGCCGTCCTTGAAGCCTTCGAGGCGCTCCACGGCGCTGCCACGCGGCAGGCGGATATGGCCGGGGGCAAGGCTGATCCCCCCCATTGCCACGGCGCGGGTCTGGGTCTCGGCGGCGTCCTTCAGCGCCAGATCAAGCTCGGGCGGGAACGCAAGGCCGGGGGCAATCGCAGCGGCTTTCTCTGCGCCCCAACGCGCGACGACACGCTCGGGCAAAGCTGGCGCATCGGGCAGCAACGGCCCCTCCCGCGCGCGCGAGGGGTTGGAGTGGGCCTCTTCTATGCCCCCACCCCCGGCCCCTCCCGCAAGTGGGAGGGGAGCATCAAGGCGCTTCACCAGCGCCGAAAACACGCCGTGCGCCAGCCGGCGCGGGCCGCCAGCGAGCAGCGGCAGCCCGGTCGCGATCACCGCATGCGGCGGCGTCTCAAGCCGCAGCGTCTGCGCGAGCATCAGCCGGAGCACCATCCGCGCCTTGGCATCATCGGGCAGGCGTTGCTGAGTGGCGCTGTCGATCAACACGTCAAGATCGGTCAGCCAGCGCAGCGTCTCGCCCGCAATCGCCTTGGCCAGCGCGCGGTCAGGCGCCTTGCGGATGTCCCCAAGCCCCGCGCCTTCGGCCAGTTCCAGCGTCTCGCCCCGGCGCAGCACCGCATCGAGCAGACGCAGCGCGGCGCGGCGCACGGGAAGACCGGGGGGGAGGGCCATGGGCGCGCTCTATCGGGCTATTCGTCACTATGCTAGGGACGATCAGGCTTGCGGTAAGCCACGCTTACAGGACAACCCGCGCCATGAATGGCAACACCTATCAGATAACGCCATTTATGCATGTTGCCGACTTTGCGGGAGCCGTGCACTTTCTGGTCGAGACGCTTGGCTTTGAGGCGCACGTCAATGATGGCGGCTATGCCTATCTCGAACGCGAGGGCGCGGGGATGCGGGTGCTCGAAAGCTGCGATCCGGACGAGCTCGGCAAGCCTCATGGCGGCTTTGCCCATTATACTGACGTGAAATCGGTCGAGATCGTGCTTGAGCAAATCGGAGATCGGCTGTCAGCGCTTCCCGAAGGTCATGTCATGGGACCGATCGATCAGCCCTATGGCCAGCGGGCGCTGATCATCCGCGCGCCCGATGGGAACCTGATTGTGTTTGGCGCGTCGGTGGCACCATGACCAAAGCCAAGTCCGAAGCTGCCAAGAACTTCAAGAAGCCCGCGCATTGGACCAATGATCCGGTGCCTGCGCCCAAGGCGACCGATCCGCTGGATGGCGAGCCCAAGCCGCTCTCCCCCACGCGCTACGGCGATTGGGAGCGCGAGGGGATCGCCCGGGATTTCTAGGCGGATTTTGGCGGGGCGCACAATCGCTCTAGGGTCGGGACTCAATTGGCCCACCAGATGATGGCGGCGACGATGAGTACGGCTGAGAGGAAAATGTCTGCGCGCTTGTCGTAGCGTGTGTGGAT
>JBJTTE010000200.1:0-7111 GCA_046080005.1 Erythrobacter sp. | reverse complement strand
CGAACAGTCTTCCCCCACCAGCGCGCTCGCCGCGTCGGTCAGCACCCACTGATAGGTACAAGTCTTGATGAACTTGCCAACCCACAGACCCCCGGTGAAGCGGGCATTGCCGCGCGTGGGCAGGGTGTGGTTGGTGCCGATCACCTTGTCGCCGTAGGAGACGTTGGTGCGCTCGCCAAGGAACAGGGCACCGTAATTGGTCATGTGTTCGAGGAAGTAATCGGGATCGCGGGTCATCACCTGCACGTGTTCCGACGCGATCTGATCGGCGATTTCGACCATCTCCTCGTAGCTGTCGGCCACGATCACCTGACCATAGTCGGCCCAGGCCTTGGCGGCAATCTGCGCGGTGGGGAGGATGGTGAGCTGGCGCTCGATCTCCGCCATGGTTTCCCGCGCGAGCTTTTCGGAATTAGTGAGCAGCACGGCGGGCGAATTGGGCCCGTGTTCGGCCTGCCCCAGCAGGTCGGCGGCGCACAATTCGCCGTCAACGGTGTCGTCGGCGATTACCAGCGTCTCGGTCGGGCCGGCGAGGAGGTCGATCCCGATCTTGCCGAACAGCTGGCGCTTGGCCTCGGCGACATAGGCATTGCCGGGGCCGACGATCATATCGACGGGGGCGATTGTCTCGGTGCCGAGCGCCATTGCGGCAACCGCTTGCACCCCGCCGACGCAATAGATCTCGTCCGCGCCGGCCATGTGCATCGCGACGACAATCGCCGGGTTGGGCTTGCCCTGATAGGGCGGGGCGACCGAAACGATGCGCTTCACACCGGCGACCTTTGCGGTGACGACGCTCATGTGCGCCGATGCGACCAGAGGATATTTGCCGCCGGGCACATAGCAGCCGACCGAATTGACGGGGTTGTTGCGGTGGCCAAGCACCACGCCGGGCAGCGTCTCGACCTCAACATCTTTCAGGGCATCACGCTGGATCTGCGCGAAATTGCGCACCTGCGTCTGGGCAAAGCGGATGTCTTCTATGGTCTGCGGGGCAAGCTCGGCATAGGCAGCCTCGATATCGGCCTCGGAGAGGCGGAAGTCGGCGGGGTTCCAGCTGTCGAACTTGCCAGACCAGTCGCGCATCGCCGTATCGCCGCGTGCCTTGATGTCGGCGATGATCGTTTCGACCGTGGCGCGAACCTGCGCATCGGCTTCGGCGGCGGCATCCTCGGTGATGCCGGTCTTGAGGTAGCGTGCCACGTCGAATCTCTCCCGCAGGCGAGCGTCGCACGGAGCGGCTCGCAAATGGGGCGAATCTATGCATGTGTGACTTCGGATGCAATACGAGTCGTGAACTGCCTCTCTGCATTTTTCGGCAAAAAGACCCAGATCACATGGCAATTCTGCAACATTCAGCAATTGATGTGCGTCAACTTCCTCGGTGAAGCACGATTAGAGTTGCATCCGAAGTCAAAGATGGCATTTCTGTCATCTGCCAACGCAATCTGAGGGGAAATCACATGGCCGGTCACATCAAATCCGCTTTCGCCGTCGGCGTCAGCATCATCGCGATGGGGGTCGCGCTGCCGGCTCATGCGCAAGACAGCGCGCCGGATGCCGGCGATACGGCCGACAAGGGTGGCATCACCGAAATCATCGTCACATCGCAGCGCCGAGAGGAAAACCTGCAGGATGTGCCGATCTCGGTGTCGGCCTTCAATGCGGAACAAATCCTTGCCCGCGGGACATTCGATATCGGGCGGCTTGAGGGGTTTGTGCCGGGCTTCACCTTCGGCCGTTCGGGCTCGGATGCCCGTCCGGCGATCCGCGGGGTGCGCACCGAGAATGTCGGCGTCAATGGCGACACCACGATCGGCTTTTTCGTCGATGGTATCTACCAGTCGCGCGCCAGCCAAGCGACCACCGGCTTTGTCGATATCGAACGGGTAGAGGTTCAGCGCGGCCCCCAGGGCACGCTCTATGGCCGCAATACCTTCGGCGGCAATATCGAGATCCGCTCCGCGCGCCCCAAGCTTGGCGATCTGGTCGCCGGGGCCGACATTCACGTTGGCGAGTTCGGGCGGTTCCGTACCGATGCCTTCGTGAACGTGCCGCTGGGCGATACGCTGGCGGTGCGCGTTGCCGGGTCCTACGAAACCTCCGACGGCTGGGTCGAGAACGTTAACCCGCTCGGCAACAATCTGTTCGACGACAACAGCCGATACCTTCGCGCTGGGATCCAGTGGGAGCCGAATGACGCCTTCTCGGCCTACCTCAAGTTCGACTATTCGACCCGCAAGGGTGCAGGCGGTTCGGCCTTCGGGTACAAGATCATCGGCTCATATTTCGACGTTGGTTCGCGCCAGCAGCTCTACAACGCTACCCCTGTGACCACGCTCAACACCCGTCCCGGCAACCGCGACGGGGTCAATGATGCGCTGCCGGGCGGCACGGCGACCAGTGATTTGGGGACTCCAATCGTCGCACCGGGCGATGGCTACACCATCGACACCGATCAGCCGGCCATCCTCGATCTCGAAAACATCGCCTTCACTGCCGATCTTGCCTATGACTTTGGCGGGGTGAAGCTGCGCACAATCACCGGCTATACCGATTTCGGCGCGATGCGTACCTCGGACTCGGATTTCTCCGGCAACCAGATCGCGGTCGATTTCCAGGATACGCGGGCAGAAACCTTCAGCCAGGAAATCCAGCTGCTGTCCAGCGACGCCACCAGCCGCCTCGACTGGGTGGTAGGGGCCTATTACTTCAAGGACGACCTGACCGGCATCTTCATCAACCAGCAGCTGCCGCGGATCATCCGTAACGTCACTCCCAACCTCAACCTCGCCCAGAACGGCGGAGGATTCTACGACCAGCAGCGCGCCTCGACTGAAAGCATCGCCTTCTACGGGCAGGCAAGCTACGAGGTTGTCGACAATCTGCGCCTGACCGCCGGGCTGCGCTGGACCGAAGACACCAAGGACTTCGCCTTCGCTAATGCGAACGCCGTGCTGCCCACAGCCGGCACGCCGCCAGTGCCGCAGGGTACGGCGATCACGCTGGCGACCGGACCGATCCCCGACAGTGCTTTCGGGGTGCAGGGCGCGGCCACCAATTGCACTTTCACCACCTTCCCACCGCCGCGTCCCGGCTTCCAGTGTCTTGCCGCCAACACCACAGTGCTGACCGGGGCGACCTATGACACGGCCAATTTCCGCAAGGCCACCTGGCGGCTTGCGGTCGATTATGATCTGACCCCGGACAACCTGCTCTATGCCAGCGTCTCGACGGGCTTCCGGTCGGGCGGGTTCAATTCGGGGCAAGGGCCTGCGGCCCTGCAGCCGACCTTCGATCCCGAAGAGGTGACGGCCTATGAAATCGGGTCGAAGAACCGCTTCCTCGATAACACTCTTCAACTCAATCTTGCAGCATTCTACAACCGCTTCAGCGGCTTGCAGGAGCAGCGGCAGGTGCCGCAGGGGGCGACCACGCTTTCGATCATCGAAAACAGCGCCCGCGCCCGTGCCTATGGGGCCGAGGCAGAGCTGCTGTGGCGTCCGACGCCGGGGCTCGAGATCGGGACGAACGTGGCCTATCTTAATGCTCGTTACTCCGAATATGACCAGGTGCCCGCGCCCTTCGGCACGAGCATTCTCGTTAATGACGCGGCGCAACTGACACCTACGGTCGTGAACGGCGTGACCATCGCGCCTGCGGGGCAGCGCCGGGTGTTCGCGCCGGGCTATGATTGCGCTCTGATCCGGGGCACCGGCGGCACCGGCCAGCCCGCAGCAGCCTTCGGCTGCGATATCGGCGGCAACGCGATCCCTCACTCGCCTGACTGGACCGGCACGGTCTTTGCGGGTTACGATATCGATCTCGGCTCGATGGGCACGCTGACGCCGTTTGCGATCATGACCTTCTCGTCGAGCTTCTTCGGTCAGCCGTTTAATTCGGTGCTGGAGCGGCAGGAATCCTTCCAGAAGGTCGACCTGCGCCTGACCTGGGCCTATAACGAGAAAGTCTCGGTGCAGGCCTTCGTCAACAACGTCACCGACGAGCAGACCATCAACCGCTTCGTGTGGGGCGGCGGTGCGGCGCTGCAGGGGAGCTTTGCACCGCCGCGTCAGTGGGGCGCGATCCTGAGCCTGCGGTTCTGATCGCAGGCTCAGGCATAAGGGTCGCAATGGGGGGCGGGGTCATTCCCGCCCCTTTTTGCAGCGCTGACGATCAGGCGGCGGCGCTGCCCGCAATTTGGCGCAGCACGGCGATATCGTCCCAGATGGTGACCTCCTCGCGCACGCGGCCCCCGATTACCCGGAAGTGGCTCACCGCCATGATCAACACGGGGCAGCCAGTCGGAGCGCCATAGCGCCCCTCGCCCTCGTGGCAGCCGGCCAGCGACCAGCGAACCGCGACATCGCGGGCTTCGCCAAGATAGGGCACCTCGGCAATGTGTTCGATCCTGAGCCGCGCGCGCGAGCCGAAGGCGGCGCGAATGGGGCTGCGCCATTCGGCGAGTTGGTCGGGGCCGTAAAGAAAGCGCCCGCCCGGAACCCAGGCGGCGAGCCGGAAGTCCGATAGTACCCGAGCCCGACCGTCATCGCTGTCTTGCCAAGTGGCCCGGAGCAGATCGACTGCAACCTGGGCCGCTTCTGTCTGCGGCGTGGCATCGGGCGCAGCGAGCTCTTCGGCATGATAAGGTGCCAGCACTGCGACCAGCGGGCGCCCCCGCGCCGCATCCGCTGCTGCCTGCCGCGCGGCAACCGCCTGTGGATCAAATCCGAGCTGCTCCACCAGCGCCAGATTGTCGCGCACCAGCCATTCCTCGACCACGCGGTTATCGCGGCAAAGACAGTCGGCAATCGTGCGCACCAGCAACCGCTTGCCCGTGGCAGGGCCAAAGTCGCTGTCCCCGAAATTGGTCATCTTGGAGGTGATCAGGTGCGAGGACAGGAAGCTTCCATCGCCCTCGTCTGACCAGATGACATTATCGCCGTCCAGCCGCCGATCGGGAAAGGCTGCGAGTGTTGCCCAGGTATTGTCGACCACGGTCTGCGCGCCTGTGATCGGCCCGGCGAGGGTGTGGATCGCGCAGTCTTCCGAATACCACTTGATGCACAGGTCAACCTCGCGGTCGTGCCAGATGCGTTCGGTGATGCGGATGATATAGTGCGGGAAATCGACGAATTCGGGATCGAAGCCGGGCAACGCCATGCGCCGTTCGGGGCGGGGGGCCATCATTTCGGCGATGTCGGTGGTGGCAACGCGCATCACGGGCGGCGGCATGGCAATTCCCCAGTTATTGGGCCGTCCACCCGCCGTCGATCACCAGGCTATGGCCGGTGATCATCGACGCTGCGGGGGAGGCGAGGTAGACGACGGCGGCGGCGATGTGTTCGGGCGTGGCGAGTTGGCCCATCGGGATCATCCGATCAACGAAGGCGGCAAAGGCAGGATCGGCGAACATGCCGTCGGTCAAGGGCGTCTTGACGAAGGTTGGCGCGATGCAATTGACCCGGATCCCGGCGGGCGCAAGTTCAACCGCCATCGCCTTGGACAGCCCTTCCAGCGCATGCTTGGTCATGCAATAGACCGTCCGGTTCGGCGATCCGACATGGCCCATCTGGCTGGTCATGTGAATGATGCTCGCCCCGCGCTCCATCCGCTGGGCTGCCGCTCGTGAGATGCGAAAGACAGAGCGGACGTTTAGATCGAGCATCAGGTCGAGCGCCTGGTCGGTCACTTGCGCAAAGCGCTGCGGGCGGTTGGTGCCGGCATTGTTGACCAGCAAATCGAACGCCGGGGCCGCGCTGATGCGGGCAAGCACATCTTCGCCGGTCACGTCATGGGGCCACGGATCAAACGCCGGGCCAAGCTCCGCGCTCAGACTGCCAAGTTCGTTGGAGGCCCGCGCAATGCCGGTCACCAGCGCGCCCTCTGCAACGAGCGCCTGGCAGATCGCGCGCCCGATCCCCTTGCTCGCCCCGGTTACCAGCGCGCGCTTCCCTTCGAGCACCCCGGCCATGGCTTAGACCGTTTGGGGAATGGGGAGCGCGTCACCGCCGCGCACCTGCACCATCCGCGCCGCAGTGCTGCCGTGGTTGGCAAGCGAGCGCGCTGCGCCTTGCGGCACGGTGATGGTATCGCCTGCGCTGCAAGCGGCTGTAACGCCGTCGATTGTCACTGTAACGTCGCCGTCCTGCACGAACCACACATCCGCCACCGCCAGCCGGTGCGGGGCAATCGCGGCGGCAGGGTCGAGCGTAAGCTGGCAGACGGTAAAGCCATGCGGCCAGTCAATCGGCGCCGCCCCGATCAGCAGGCGCTCACTAACGCCTGGTGTGGCGGTGTGGAGGGCGGCGGGACGCGGCATGTCGGCTGGAATGACGCAATGCGCCAGCGCCGCGGAATCGACTTGGGTCAAAGCGGCCACCTGCTGCGCCGTCGTTTCCGGCATGGGCCGTGCGCCCGGCGGTACGACTTCGCCCTTGGCGGTGTCGATCAGCGTACCGTCTTCCAGCAGGACCAGCCCGTAATCGCGCGCCATATCGAACACATAGGGTGCCCACATCACGTGGCCCGCATCATCGCCGCCCAGCACCGCCCACAGGAAGCCCGTCTCCTCGCCAACGTTCTCGAACCCGCGGAACAGTCGGGTCGGGATCGAGATCAGATCGCCTGGCCCCATGAACACCTCGCCATCGGTGCCGTGCTCACCGGTCATGAAGCGCCAGCGGCCCGAATGGACATAAAACACCTCAGCCGTATCATGGCTGTGCTGCGAATTGAGGCAGTGCGGTGGTTGTCGGGCTCCACCGATGTTAAAGCCGTGGGGTTCCGATATGTGGACGTGCTGGTTGGGATTTTCGGCCACGCCGGGGCCGATAATGGTGAAGTTTTCCTTCTGATCGGATCCAGGCGAACGGGTGTCGATAAAGGCGTCCCTGCACGGCACCAGGTCAGCATAGCGCACGATGCGCGCATCGATCGAAGCGGCGACAGGCGTGGGATCGGCGCTCATGGCATGGCTCTCCGCTGCGCTCACAGGCTGGTCCGGGGGTGGCCGCGCAGATGGGCAAGCCGGGCAAAAACATCATATCCAATCTGGCGCAGCAGATCGATGATATCGAGCGGCACCCAGTTTTCGGCGATGAGGCCGTTT
>JBJTTE010000199.1:0-4378 GCA_046080005.1 Erythrobacter sp. | reverse complement strand
CTGCGTTCAATCTCGACATGATGGCCGTCGCGCCGACGGGCAGCCCGCTGGGCTTTGTCGGTCGCGGTCGCAGCCCAGCGCTGGACGCGGTGATCCTCGATACGGCAGCGCGCAATGGGCGCAGCATCGGCGATCAGGGCTTGGCTGACAGCTTTCTCGAGCGGCAGGATGGGTGGATACTGGTGCAGGCCGGGGTACCGACCGTGATGCTATCGAGCACCTATGGCAGCCGCGCAGTGCTCGATCCCTTCCTCGCCTTGCGCTATCACAGTCCTGCCGACAATGCCGATGCGATCAGGCTCGACGGCGCGATAGATGATCTCCTGCTGCATGAGGCGCTGATCCGGCAGATTGCCGATCCGGCCCGCTATCCCGCGCCGGTTTCCGTCGAGCCCTAGCGCAATCGGGAAACCGCGGTTACATGGGCCGCCACGATTCTCCCGCCAGTGGAGGACATTCCTCCCGATCTTCAGAAAGTGGCGCTCATGGATATCCCGCTCGGCCTGACCTTCGATGACGTGCTGCTTCGCCCGGCGGAGAGCAGCGTCCTGCCGAGTATGGCGGACACTTCGACCCGGCTGACCCGCGATATCCGGCTCAATATTCCGGTGCTGTCTGCGGCGATGGACACTGTGACCGAGGCCGACATGGCGATCGCGATGGCGCAATTGGGCGGGATCGGCGTGCTTCACCGCAATCTCGAAATCGAAGCGCAATGCGCAGCGGTGCGTGCTGTCAAGCGCTATGAGAGCGGGATGGTGGTCAATCCGATCACGATCCAGCCCGATGCGACCCTTGGCGAGGCGCAGGCGCTGATGCAGTTCCACCGGATCAGCGGTATCCCGGTGACTGACGCCTGTGGCAAGCTGGTCGGCATCCTCACCAACCGCGATGTGCGCTTTGCCGAAAACCCGATGCAACCGGTGCGCGAGCTGATGACAACCGAGAACCTCGCCACGGTGCCGCTCGGCACGGGTGAGGAAGAGGCGCGCCGTCTGCTCCACGCGCGCCGGATCGAAAAGTTGCTGGTGGTCGACGATGCCTATCGCTGCATCGGCCTGATCACCGTCAAGGACATCGAGAAGGCGGTCAACTATCCTGACGCCACCAAGGACAGCGCCGGCCGCTTGCGCGTTGCGGCGGCGACCACGGTGGGCGATGCCGGCTTTGCGCGCACCGAGGCGCTGGTTGATGCCGAGGTTGACGTGATCGTGATCGACACTGCGCACGGCCATAACGTCGAGGTTTCGCGCGCGGTCGAACGGGTCAAGAAGCTCTCGAACGCGGTGCAGGTGATCGCGGGCAATGTTGCTACCCCCGAAGCGACCCGCGCGCTGGTTGATGCCGGGGCGGATGCGGTCAAGGTCGGGATCGGGCCGGGCTCGATCTGCACCACCCGTGTGGTCGCCGGTGTCGGCGTGCCGCAGCTCACCGCGATTATCCTAAGCGCGGCCGAGGCGGCCAAGTCGGGCGTGCAGGTGATCGCCGATGGCGGGCTGCGCACCTCGGGCGATGCGGTCAAGGCGCTGGCGGCAGGGGCCTCGAGCGTGATGATCGGATCAATGCTGGCGGGCACCACCGAAAGCCCGGGCGAGGTGTTCCTTTATCAGGGCCGCAGCTACAAGTCGTATCGCGGCATGGGCAGCGTGGGCGCGATGGCGCGCGGCTCGGCTGATCGCTATTTCCAGCAAGACGTTTCCGCGATGAAGCTGGTCCCTGAGGGGATCGAAGGTCAGGTGCCGTTCAAGGGTCCGGCGGCGGATGTGGTCCACCAGCTGGTCGGCGGGATCAAGGCCGCGATGGGCTACACGGGCTCGCGCACGATTGCCGAGTTGCAGGAGCGCGCGCAATTCGTGCGGATCACCAATGCGGGCCTATCCGAAAGCCATGTCCACGATGTCGCGATCACCCGCGAGGCTCCCAATTATCCGACGCGGTAGGTTGGGGCTATGACCCCTGCCGCTCGCGTTCAGGCGGCCATCGAGCTGCTCGATGCGATCATTGCTGCCGCGCGCAGCAAGGGTGCGCCCGCTGACCGGCTGATTGCCGACTATTTCCGCGCCCGCCGCTATGCCGGGTCAAAGGACCGCCGCGCGGTGCGCGATCTGGTCTATCGTGCCATCCGGCTGTGCGGTCCGGTCCCGGCGAACGGGCGCGCGGCAATGCTCGCGGTGGCGGGGCAGGATGACGCGATCGCCCGCCTGTTCGATGGTTCGCCGCACGGGCCGGCACCGCGCGGACAGGATGAGGAAGCGGCCAATACCGGCCTTGCCCCCAAGTGGCTCGCCGCTGCGTTACGGGCCTCGGGCCTTGGCGGGCGCGAGATTGCCGCGCTGCTCGGCCGCGCTCCGCTCGATATCAGGGTCAATGCCTTGAAGGCTGATCGGGCCGGGATCGCCTTGCCCGAAGCGGGCGAGGTGCTGGCGAGTGGGCAAGGGCTGCGCTTCGAATCGGGCACGCCGGTCGAGACGTGGGAGGCCTATGCGGCTGGCCTCCTCGAAGTTCATGACCTGGGTAGCCAGCTGATCGTCGAGGCGCTGCCGGTCGCGCCGGGCGACACGATCATCGATCTGTGCGCAGGTGGCGGGGGCAAGACCCTCGCGCTGGCGGCACGGCTCGGCAATGCCGCGAGCTTGGTGGCGGCGGACACCGACAAGCGCCGCCTTGGCAACCTTGCCCCCCGGGCAGCGCGCGCCGGGGCCGCTGTCGATCATATCGTGCTGCTCGATCCGGGCCGTGAGATGGCCGCACTGGCGGCATGGCGCGGGAAGGCCGATCACGTGCTGGTCGATGCGCCGTGCTCGGGGAGCGGGACCTGGCGCAGAATCCCCGAGGGGCGCTGGCGAACCGACCCTGCCGAACTCGCCCGGCTTAACCATGTTCAGGACCATGTGCTCGATCTCGCCGCGCAGCTGGTGCGACCCGGCGGCACGGTGGCCTTTGTCACCTGTTCGCTGCTCGATGCCGAAGGGGTTGACCGGATTGCCGCCTTTCTCGCCCGTCATCCGGGCTGGCGCAGCGCCGCTCTGACACTCCCGCTCGGCCGGGCACGCGGTGAAGGAATGCGGCTCGATCCGCTTCATGACGGTACGGATGGTTTTTTCATCGCGTGCTTGCGTTCACCATGATAGCCTTGCATGCTATGGACACCTCTCCTGGTTCCCGGTCAAAAGCACTGAAGGAGCTTCTGATGCGTTTTGCGCCCGCCGCTGCTGCCCTCTCGCTGTGTTTGGCCATGACCGCGAGCATTTCGAGCGCGGGCGGTCCCGGCGTCCCCGATCCGCGCGCGGCGGTACTGATTGCGCAGGGCCAGGCCGCGCTGGCGGGCGGTGAGACCCAGGCCGCGATTGATGCCTTTGAAGCCGCGCTGGCAGTTGACCCCGCCTATACCCCGATCTTCATCGAGCTTGCCGAAGCTGCGCGCCAGAGCGGGTTGCAGGGCAAGGCGATCCGCTATTACCGTGAAGCGCTGGAGCGTGATCCGAACAATTTTCCCGCGATCGCGGGCGAGGGTGCGGCGCTGGTGGAAAAGGGCGCGCTCGAAAAGGCCAAGCGCAACCTTGCGCAGCTGCAATCGCTGTGCGGCGATCAATGCCCCGAGACGGTCGCGCTGCAATCGAGCATCGCGCGCGGCGTGCCCGCAAGGCTGGCGGTCGACAGCAAGGCTGACAACGCACCCGCCAGCAACTGACGCCTCAGATCAGATCGCGGAACTCGGCCAGCACCGATTCATAGACCGCGCGTTTGAACGGGATGATCAGCTCGGGCAGCTGATCGGGCGCGATCCAGCGCCAATCATTGAACTCCGGCGGATCATGCGCCTCCAGGTTGATATCGCTGTCCTGCCCCAGAAATCGCCCGAGGAACCAGTGCTGTTCCTGCCCGCGATATTTGCCCTTCCACACCTTGCCCTGTAGTTCGGGCGGGAGGTCATAGAGGAAGGGGCGCGAGCCCTGCGCGATCACCTCGACCAACTCGCCGCCGACGCCGACTTCCTCGGCCAGCTCGCGTAGCGCTGCCTCGCGGACATCCTCGCCCTTGTCGATCCCGCCTTGCGGCATCTGCCAAAAGCGATGCGCAGACGGATCAATGCGCTGGCCGACAAACACCAGACCCTCGGCATTGACCAGCATGAACCCCGCGCAGGGGCGGTAGGGCAGGTGATCGAGGCTCATGCGGAATTGGCCAGCACGAACTGCATCGCCGCTGCGACCCGCTCAAGATCGCGCTGCGTGCTCGGCACCATCTGGCGCAGGTTGGAAAAGGAGTGGGTGACCCCGCGCATCTCGATAAACAGTACGTCACGCCCGGCATCGACCAGGGCCTTGGCATAGGCGCGGCCCGAATCGCGGATCGGATCGAGGCTGGCGGTGACGAC
>JBJTTE010000198.1:0-13731 GCA_046080005.1 Erythrobacter sp. | reverse complement strand
AAGCCATTTTTGCCTTAAAGGCAGGACTGTGATTCCGCCGTGGTCGTCTTCCCATCGTCTTCTCCTCGCTCGCAGCTTCATACGCCGCTCTTGCGCGGAAAACTAACTATCCAACCTGTTCAAATTTCCCCAGCCACCTCTGTGATCCATGAAACGCGCCTCTCACAGCAGACAACGCCATGTTTTATAACGGAAATAACACGATCACGACAGCGAAATCAGTGAGTTACTTGGGGAATGTGGGATCAGACTGATCTCATGTTGGTTTATCAGTGGAGAAGCAGGGTTTGATCAGTGATGTAGTGACGTCGAAGGTTGCAATAGTGGGGCTCGGATATGTCGGGCTACCTCTTGCCGTCGAGTTCGGCAAGGTTCGTCCTGTTGTCGGGTTCGATATCTCAAGCAAGCGAATAGCGGACCTGCGCAGTGGCGTTGACCACACACGCGAGGTTGAGCCAGAAGACCTGCGCAAGGCGGTCCATCTGAATTGTACGGATCGCGCGGACGACCTTTCGGAATGCGGGGTCTTTATTTTGACCGTTCCGACGCCGGTAGATGCGGACCGGCGCCCGGATATGCGGGCCATGCGGGCCGCCTCAGAGACGGTGGCGCGAGTCATGAGACCCAACGCACTGGTCATTTACGAGTCCACGGTCTATCCGGGTGCAACGGAAGAAGTATGCGTTCCTATTCTCGAGGCAATTTCGGGAATGAAGTTCAACCGGGATTTCTTCGTCGGATACAGCCCCGAACGGATCAACCCGGGCGATCGCAGCCATCGACTCACCAACATCGTGAAGGTAACATCTGGCTCGACGCCCGAAGCGGCCGAAGCGGTCGACAAACTTTATGCGAGCATCGTCAAGGCAGGCACACACAAGGCCTCTTCCATCCGTGTAGCTGAGGCAGCAAAGGTCATCGAGAACACCCAGCGTGACCTGAACATTGCCTTCATTAACGAACTTTCGATCATTTTCGACAAGTTGGATATTGACACTGAGGAAGTCCTCAAAGCTGCCCAGACGAAATGGAATTTTCTGCCCTTCAAGCCTGGCTTGGTTGGCGGCCACTGTATCGGGGTCGATCCGTACTATCTGACCTACAAGGCAGAAGCCGTGGGATACCACCCGGAGATCATCCTTGCGGGTCGAAGGCTGAATGACCGGATGGGCAGCTATGTATCCCATCAGCTTCTGCGCGAAATGGCGCGCCGCGGCATGAATTTCGGCCATGCCCGGATCCTCATCATGGGGTTGACGTTCAAGGAAAACTGCCCTGACATCCGAAATACCAAGGTTGTTGACGTCGTTCGCGAACTGAAGATGCTTAGCATGGATGTCGACGTCTATGATCCTTGGGTGAAGCCGGAGGAAGCCTGGGCAGAGTATGGCGTGGAGTTAGTCGCCCGACCGGAAGCAGGCGCATATGACGGCATCATCCTTGCAGTTGCACATGATGATTTTCGCGAACTCGGTGCTCCTGCGATACGCAGCCTGGGGAAACAGCAGCACCTGCTCTTCGACCTAAAGCACATCCTTCCCAAGGAAAGCTCGGATCTTCGACTATAGGTCTACAGCGAGGTGAAGCGATCCTCATTCTAGGCCAACCGCTTTGCGATGGTGCAGGTAAATAGCAACTGGCTTTTTGCGACAGCAACACCAGTTCACGATGGCTCATCCCATCCACCTTAGTACAGCTGAGAGGGAGCGCTGTGCTGATCGAGCGCCGGACTCCGACGACCGCGATCCCACTGTTATGGAGATACGGAAGAGTCAATTCTTGGACTTGGACTTGACTCACGGGCGCCTCAATCAAAGCCCTTTAGGCGGTCGATCACCGAATGCATCCCGTTGCAAGCGGCTTTTCTGATAGGCATACAGGGTCAAATGATAAGCTTATCGACGGGTTGGTAGTTTGGCTCGCGCTGCGGAAAGCTCAACGCCTTCAGAAGCTCGGCTCACTCGCACGCCTTCTTGCCAATCCTCTCGGTGTGCGCCGGCATCGCTAGAGTTGACTGCTCCGTGCGGAAACTCACGTCGCCAGAACGAGCTAGGAGCATCCACAACAGATCGGAAGGCATGCTCTCTTGTCGGCAATATCCATGACGGGAGAGTTGCGCTTGTTCATTTCTGCCTATCTAGCTTTGCCTTGGCACCAAAATTGAACTGGACGCTACGGCGGTTGATCGTGCAAAAATGGGGAGCGAGAAGCCGGAGACAGTCAATTTGCTTCGCACCTGCGACGGCTGTCCTGCACTTCTTTTGAAAAGGTGCGCGGTGTAACGCCGCGTCGACTAGGCAAAAGCACTCAGGTGGGCTATGGAAGACGGTTTGTTTGATGTCCGCTGCGATTTCTTCGATGAACAAGTCCAATCAGCTGTTCGTCGACAGATTTTTTTTCAGGTCGCCACGGCTGGAATGAGTGATGGTGAGAGAGCGCGATTTGCCGGACTGCCTCAAGGGTGCAGAATGCGCGAAGGTGCGAAAATCATCGCGCCACAGAACCTGAGAATCGGCAAGAATGTCTGGATCGGCGAGAACGCGGTGCTTGACGCTTCAGGGGGTCTAGAGATCGGTTCAAATACTTCAATTGGCCTTGGTGTGTTCGTCTGGACGCACGATAGTCATAAATTAAACCGGATGGGGAACAACACAAGCGCAGCCGCTTCTTTCATTAGGCGCAAGCCGACAAAGATTGGCGAGCGCTGCTTTATTGCGGGCCCAAGCGTAATCATGCCGGGAGTCACCCTTGGGCCCGGCTCGGTGGTTGCACCGATGTCTGTCATTTTTCACGATACTGCTCCCGAGAGCACGAATACCCCCTATCGCGACATGCTGGCTCTAGAGCGCCGAATTGCGGAACTCGAAAAGAAGGTAAACCAGACAAGTGAACGTTAATTCTATTGGCTTTGATCTGGATCCAAATCTGCGGGTCTGTACACGATGCATTTATGACGAGCGCGTGCCTTCGATATCCTTCGACGCAGATGGCGTTTGCAACTATTGCCGCCAGATCGATAGCTTGACGAATCAATACGGCACCGGACGCCCTGAAGGCGCAGCTGAGTTTGAGAGAATAATTGGGAAGGTGAAGCTTGCAGGTAGAGGCAAGAAGTACGATTGCATCATCGGTGTATCAGGTGGAACAGACAGTTCTTTTCTAGTCCACAAGGCAATTGTAGACTGGGGCTTGCGTCCACTTGCCGTGCATTACGATAACACGTGGAATTCTGCGATTGCTACGCAGAATATAGCGCGCGTCTTGCAACCACTCGGCGTCGATCTATACACCCATGTGGTGAACAACAAAGAGTCAGACGACATTTTTGGCGCGTTTTTCCGGGCTGGTATTGGCGAAATTGACGCAGCAACAGACCTAGCTCTGGCCGAAGTGATGTATCGAGCCGCTTGGAAGCACGGTGTGAGATATGTTCTCGAAGGTCACTCTTTCATGACGGAAGGGATTACACCACTAGGTCGAAACTACTTTGACGGAAAGTATGTTCAGTCAGTCCACCTGCAGTATGGCAGTCGGACAATGGAAACCTATCCTCTCATGACGTTCGAGCGCTTTTTATTCTGGACTTTGGTTGCAAGGATACGCAAGATTCGACCGTTTTGGTATCTTGACTATAACAAGGAAGGCGCTCGTGCAGAATTGGAGAGGCTGTACGGGTGGGAGTATTATGGCGGACATCATCTCGAAAATCGGATAACGTCATTTGCACATTCCGTCTACTTGCCTACAAAATTTAACACCGATATGCGAAACAATACGCTGTCAGCCCTTGTGCGAAATGCGCGGATTTCTCGCAGGGAGGCTTGGGAACAGTATTCTCAGCCGCCATACGTCGAGCCTGAGATTGTTGCATATTTCAGAAAAAGGCTAGGTGTTTCAGAAAGTGAGTACAACACGATCATGGCTGAAGCACCAAGGAGTTGGGTGGAATTCCCCACCTACAAAAGAAGGTTTGAACGCCTTCGGCCATTGTTCGGACTGCTTGCAGATGCAAATCTAGTGCCTAGGTCTTTCTACTTGAAGTATTGCTTCCCTTCCAAGGATCAGAAGTCGTGATTGTTATTCTTGACTACGGAATCGGTAATCTTGGGTCTGTCCGGAACATGTTTCGCCGGGTTGGATTTACTGCTGAGGTAAGCAGCGATCCAGCAATTCTCGCTAGTGCCACGAAGATCATCCTTCCCGGGGTGGGGGCATTTGATCGCGCAATGAACTGTTTGTCTCAAAGCGGCCTGCGAGATATCTTGGACGAACGAGTCATGCAGGATCGGGTTCCGATCTTGGGGATTTGCCTTGGCATGCAGTTACTCTGTTCGGGAAGCGAGGAGGGAAAGCTTCCAGGCCTAGGGTATATCCGAGCTAGCGCGAAAAAACTTAAGCCATCCACTCAAGTCAAGGTTCCGCATATGGGTTGGAACCTTGTACGCCGATCGTCCGATAGTGAGCTGACAAGGATGCTGCCCGACGAGGCACGATTCTACTTCGTGCACAGTTACGCAGTTCATGTCGAAGATGAGCGTAATTCCCTCCTTAAGTGCCATTACGGGGAAGAGTTTGACGCAGGCGTGGTGGACGACAATATCTTCGGAGTCCAGTTCCACCCTGAGAAGAGTCATAAGTTCGGGCGGAATCTATTCAAGGCATTCGGGGAATTGTAATGGAACTGCGTACCCGCGTTATTCCCTGCCTTCAAGTTCGCGCTGGCTCACTGATCAAGACCACCAGGTTTGATAAGTTTGGCTACATCGGGGATCCTGCAAATACTTGCCGCATCTTCAACGAATGTGAGGTAGACGAACTGGCTATGCTCGATGTCAGAGCGACCGTGAGTGCTCAGGGACCTGACTTTCGACTACTGCATGAAATTGCTGACGAATGCTTTATGCCAGTGGCTTATGGCGGAGGCCTGACCACGCTGGACCAAGTTGAACAGGTTCTTCGCATTGGTATCGAGAAAGTCATCATTGGATCGGCCGCCTACGCTGATCCCGCCTTTTTGAAGAGTATTGCACGTGAATTCGGCTCCCAATGTCTGGTTTCGGCTATCGATGTTGCGCGTGATCGGCGTTCCGGTTTGCATTGCAAAGCACGCTCGGGAACCGTTTCCACGGGGCACAGGCCAGTCGAGTGGGCAAGAAAAGTAGAGGAACTCGGTGCGGGCGAAGTTCTTCTTACATCCATCGACCGCGAAGGTACGTGGTTGGGGTTGGACCATGAATTGATTGCTGAGGTATCAAAAAACGTCTCGGTGCCCGTCATTGCACATGGCGGCGCGAATTCCAAAGACGATGTCGTGAAGGCTGTAAGGTCGTCTGGGGCTTCAGCTGTCGCGCTGGGAAACATGGTTGTTTACCAGAAACGCGGTATGGGCGTCCTGGTGAACTTCCCCTCAATCGATTTCACAAAGTGACCTTTGGCACCTTAATTACCGGACAAGGACTTAAATTGTTCGCCAAGATCTCCGCTCGCGCTTATGCCCTTACTGCCGCTGCATTCAAATGCGCCTGAAATCTCTTCTGGGAGACTCGGCGCTGTATGGTGGCGCAGCCGTCGCAAGCAAAGCGATGGGCCTTGCGACATTCCCATTGCTATTGTCCGAACTTGACGTTTCCGAGTACGGTACGCTTGATCTCTTCAGCTATTTTCTTTCGCTTGGCGCGGTTGTTGCGGCCTTCGGATTGGATTCCGCATTGGGGCGGTTGCTGCACGATTACGAGCCGAAAGATCGCCCTCGCTTTGTCAGCACTGTCCTCTTTCTGCAGGCAGCAATCCTCTGCATTGTCACGCCACTCATGGCACTCTGTGCATGGATATGGTTGTCCGCAGGAGCCAGTTCCAACGGGTACGCCTACCTTTCGGTCATCATGGTTCTTCAGCTGCCCTTTTCCGTGGCCTACAGCCTCGCGGTCGGTCTAAGCCAGTGGACCTTCGCGCGGAAGCAGTATCTGTTTCTTACTCTCGGCTTCACCTTTTTACAGGCGGTGGTGCTTGTCTCGGGGATCACTGCCTTTGACCTTTCTGTGGTGGAGATTGCCGCAATGACGGCGGTCGTCACGATTCTTTTTGGCTGTGCCGGGCTTTCCTATCTTTCTTCCATGATCGTGTACAAAATCGACACGGGTGCGATCCGTTCCGTGTTGCGTTTCGCTTGGCCTTTCGGGGTGATCGGGCTTCTTGGTGCGTTTGGCCCTGTCGCTGAGAGATCGATCGTCCTTAGCCAACTCGGAGCTGAAGAACTCGGGCTGTACTCTGTCGCAGGCAAGATTGCGAGTTTGATGGCACTCGTCTCAATTGCTTTCCAAACCGCGTGGGGGCCCTTCGCAGTTGCTGTACATACCCAGCGAGAAGGTAGCCGCGATCTCTTCGCCGTCGTTTTGTGGCTTGTCACGACCGGAATGAGTGTGGGTGCATTCGCGCTCGCAGCACTGGCTCAACCGCTTCTTTCCCTATTTTCCGCTAAGGATTACTTTACGGCTGTTCCTCTGGTGTTGCCACTTGCACTTGCTGCAGGCGTAAGCGCGACAGCTGCGGTCATGCAAGTCGAGCTTCTAATCTCAAAAAAATCCCATCTGAATCTCATTGCCGAAATCGCTTTCTTTGTCTCGCTTGTGGGTATAGCTGGTGTGGGTGCGAGTTACCTTGGATCAACAGCCGTCGCTGCTGCTACGTTGATCTCTAGCTTGCTTCGTTGCTACCTACTCTTTACTTTCGCTGAAGGAGTTTTGGCAGGGCGTGCATCGACGTTCGGCGTTTGGTCGTTTATCGTCCTCACGAGTCTACTGGGTATCGTTCTGAGCGGCTCGATCGAATCCCTGGGCGCAGTTGGTTTCGCTGCGGTCTGTAGCGGCACAGCTTCATTTGCCCTCGCGACATGTCTGTTCATTCTTTCCTCATTACGAAAGGGTAGGGCATGGTTGTAGATCGCTATCTTGCGATAGGCGGGTGAGGTCGTTGGCCGCAAAGCTTGCTCACGGCTATTGCCTCATGCTACCCAATGCGTGGTCTTTTCCAGCGCGGAATCATGGCGCAGCGAAGAACTTCGGCGAGATGGCGCCTAGCGATCCGTTGACTATTCACTAACTTGCTCCCCTTATGCCGCCCCTGCTGCGGTGTGCTGTAAACCGTCCTTTTTTGTTCCAACGTACCGGTAAGTGCCATGCGAGTTCCCGTCCCGTTCATCGACCTGAAGCGATTTGAGCCTGGGTTTCACGATGCGCTGATGAGCAAGTTCGCCGCCATGACGGCGGGAGCTCAGTTCATCGGCGGCCCTGAGGTGTCGCGCCTCGAGGAGCGGTTACGACTGCGTCTGCAGGTCAAGCACGCCGTATCATGCGCAAATGGCACGGATGCCATCCAAATCGCCCTGCGCGCTGTCGGTGTTGGAGCCGGTGACCTAGTCCTTGTGCCTAACGTGACCTTCTGGGCAACGTTCGAGGCGGTCGTCAACGTTGGCGCGCGTCCGGTCACGGTGGACTCGGATCTGTCGGACGGCGGTGTGTGCTTCACCTCGTTCGAGGCCGCTTTGCGGGACGTGAGACCGAAGGCGGCGATCCTTGCACATCTCTTCGGATGGGGCAGCGCTCGGCTTGAAGAACTACGCGACATGTGTCGACGCAGGGAGGTGGCACTTATTGAGGACGGTGCTCAGGCGTTCGGAACCGATTACCTTGGGAAACCGGTGTTCAGCGAAGCGCTGATTTCGACAACATCCTTCTATCCAGCGAAGGTCCTCGGTGCTGCCGGTGACGGCGGCGGGGTCTTTACGAATGATACCGATCTCGCGGATCGCGCTCGCCGGCTCGGTAACCATGGGCGTACGTCACATTATGGATATGGGGAAGTGGGCTGGAATTCCAGGATGGATGCCCTCCAGGCCGCTTACCTGAACCTTGCTCTCGATCATGTAGACGAACGGATAAAGTCCCGGCTTGAATCTTCGAAGTTCTATGACTTGAGGCTGCAATCACTCGGGTTGAAGCAGATAAG
The DNA here is from genome assembly GCA_046080005.1 of Erythrobacter sp. Classification (GTDB taxonomy): domain Bacteria; phylum Pseudomonadota; class Alphaproteobacteria; order Sphingomonadales; family Sphingomonadaceae; genus Erythrobacter. Next base: position 5,727 of record JBJTTE010000198.1, on the reverse strand, counting down.
GGCGCCTCGCGAGTATATACAGAACGGCTACTGCAATGTCTGCTTGATCGAGGACGGCACACTCAAGGGACGCCTAGAGGCAAAGCTAAAGGAAATGGAAATCGGGTTCGGGAACATTTACCCGAGCGTCATGTCTGCGCAGCCCGGGGCGAAGCAACACATAGCGGGTCATGTCGGTGGCAAGCAAGGCGAACATCTGTGTGCGAGTGTCATTAATCTGCCGCTCTTCCCTTACATGACGAATATCGAACTTGAATCCGTCATCAGTGTTATCGGTCATGAATTGGAGGCATCGCAGAATGCCTGACAACGTGTATATCCATCAATCTGCCGAGGTATCGGAGAAGGCGATTCTGGGTTCAAACACCAAAATCTGGATCAACGTCCAAATCCGCGAGGGAGCAAGAATTGGCGAGAGTTGCATCCTCTCAAAGGATGTTTACATCGATCACTCGGTTACGATCGGCAACCGCTGCAAAATTCAGAACGGAGTGTCAATCTACTCGGGGGTCGAACTCGGGGATGACGTCTTTGTAGGTCCGAACGCAACATTCACAAATGACAAGGTTCCGAGGGCGTTCAACTCAGACTGGAAAGTTACACCGACCTTTGTGAAGCGCGCTGCAAGCATCGGTGCGAACGCAACCATTGTCTGCGGTGTTACAATTGGCGAATTCGCCATGGTTGCTGCCGGTAGTGTCGTTACTCGCGATGTCCCCCCGTTCACATTGGTAATGGGCAATCCGGCACGAGTGGTTTCGCGGATTGATGAACATGGCAATCGTGTCGAAGGAGGGGTCTGATCATGCGTCTTCCTGCAGTGAAGGTCGGCTTGATCGGCCTGGGCAATATGGGGCGGAACCATCTGCGTGTTCTTTCCATGCTGAAAGGATTCGAGATAAGCTTCATCGCGGATGCCAACGAGGCAACCGTTCAGGCGCTCGCGGCGCAGTATGGTGTGCTTGGCGTTACCGATCCCGAACCACTGCTCGCCGGACTGGATGCACTTGTCATCTGCACACCGACGGTGACGCACGCCCATTTCGTCCGTCTGGGCGCTGAACATGTGCGAAATATATTCGTGGAGAAACCACTCGCAGCTAACCTTGCGGAGGCCCACGAAATAGCAGCACTCAAGAAAACCAAAGGGCTAAACATACAGGTCGGCTTTATCGAGAGGTTCAGTCCCGCGGTGATTTCGCTTCGGTCTGTCCTAGACCAAACAGACCAGGTCATCAGTTCCGACTTCACTCGAACAAACAAGTTGAGCGCGCGCATCACTGACGTCGACGTCGTCGCCGACCTCATGATACACGATATCGACCTCGCTTTGTACCTGAACGGCCCTGCTCGATCTTTGTCAGCACATGGTCTTGCTTCGAGCGGAATGATCGATTTTGCCTCAGCTCTCATAACCCACGAAAGCGGCCGCTTTTCAAGGATTCAGGCGAGTCGGGTAACTGACAAGAATATCCGGAAGATTGAAGTGACCTGTAAGGACATGTTTGTCGACTGTGACTTGCTTCGTAAGGAAATCCAGATCAGTCGGCAATCGGAGACAAGGGTTCATGATGCGCAGACGTACCGTGTTGCAGCCATCCATGAGACAGTCGCTGTGACGCCGCAAGAAGCGCTCCTGTCGGAACTCCAAGCTTTTCTCGCCAATTGCCGGAGCGAGGGAAACGTTGACGTTCCTGATGTTGTTGCGGGTCTTCATGCGATGGAGCTGTGCGCTCAGATTCAGGGAGCTATCACAAAATGAGCATGGTACGATCCCTGAAAGGAAAGACGATTTGTGTGACCGGTGGCGCAGGCTTTATTGGTAGTCATCTCGTCGATCGTCTATTGGAAGAGGGGGTGGAGCATATCGCGGTGATCGACAACCTGTTTCTTGGAAACGAAGACAACCTCGGTACGGCCGCTGCAAGCGGGCGGGTGAGCTTTTACCGCGACGATGCTGAGTTCCAAGGCAGCCTCGACTACATCTTCCATCGACACGACGTTCAAGCGGTTTTCAACTGTGCAACGAAAGCACTCAACTATTCTTTTTTGAATCCATCAAACGCTTTCGAAACCAACACGAAGGTTGTGCTGAACCTTCTCGAAATGCAGCGAAAAGGTGTTTTTGAAACACTCTGCCACTTTTCCACCTCCGAGGTGTATGGGACTGCGGTTTATGAACCGATGGATGAGGCGCATCCGAGGAACCCAACCACCACATATGCCGCTGGTAAAGCTGCGGCGGACCTGGCTGTAGAGAGCTACTGTCGTATGTTCGGCGTGGATGCGTTTATAGTTCGCCCCTTCAACAATTATGGACCGCGGCAAAACTACAAGGGTCTGCTTGCTGGCATCATTCCGATTACAGCCCGGCGCATATTGCAGGGAGCACGCCCCGAGCTCCATGGCTCGGGAAATCAGAGCCGTGACTTCATTCATGTACGCGATACTGTTGAGGCGGTTGTAAGGCTCTTTGGCGTGATGCCCGCCGGCGAGAGCGTCAACATCTCGACCGATGGCCAAGTCACGGTCCGAGACCTTCTCGATCGCATCTGCAGACACTTTGGCTATGCGGGACCGATCGATACCAAGCCAGCCAGAGCGGCGGATGTGTTGTGCCACAACGCCAGTAACGCCAAGGTCAAGCGACTGATTGATTTCGACCTGACTCCTTTCGAGACGGGGCTCGCCGAGACTTTGGAATGGTACCGAAGCAATCTGCAGGTGAAGTGATATGATCAGGCTGATCCGTCCGTATGTTTCGTTCGACGAGGTTGCGGACGATATGCGGCAAATGTTTGATAGCGGAGTTCTGACCCGCGGAACAAACGTCGAAAGCTTCCGCCACGAGATCGCCGGGTTTACCGGAGCGCCGACCTGTTTCCTTGCAAGTTCGGCGACCACCGCATTATGGGTTTGCCTGAAGCGCTTGGGCGTTGGCCCGGGTGACGAGGTGATCGTTTCTGACTTCTCGTTTCCAGCTACTGCGAACGTGGTTGCCGACGTGGGCGCAACACCTGTTTTCGCTGATGTCTCCCTCGATACATTCAATATGCTCCCGACTGCGCTTGTGGATCGGATTACGCAACGAACCAAAGCTGTAATCTTTGTCGATGCGCTCGGAAACCCGTCGGGCTTGACCGAGATCGCGAGCATCTGCCGGACCCGCGGGTTGCCTCTTATCGAGGATGCTGCTTGTGCGATTGGCAGCTCGGAAGCCGGGCGCCGCTGCGGAAGCATCGCCGACATGACGTGCTTCAGCTTCCATCCGAGGAAGCTGCTTACAACGGGGGAGGGCGGTGCCATCACCTTGGCTGCGCGCGATGAGGAAGCAGAGGCTTGGTTCGCACGCAAACTCAATCACGGCGCTGAGGGCATGGCCGGATACGGCTTGGACTTTGTTGACTTTGGGTACAACTTCCGTCTTTCCGAACCGCAAGCAGTGATTGGCCGTGCGCAGCTTCGGAAGCTGGAAGCAATCGTATCTGCCCGCAACACCATCCGTGGGGAATATGTGAAACGGCTTGAGCCGTTGGGCTTCGTACCTCAGAAGATTGGAACAGACGTGCGGTTCAACTGCCAGTCAATCGTCTTCCGCGTTCCAAGCGGCGTGTCACGAGACCACTTGATCGACGCGATGCGCGCTCGAGAAATTGAGACGACGATTGGCACATACTGTCAGAGCGGCACAACGTATTACCGGCAACGATACGGCGACGTGCAACCGAACGCTGCCGCTCTTCAGGCGACCACAATAACCTTCCCGTGTTTCGACGGCTTGAATGTGCCCGAGGTCTGTGAAGCCGCAGCTAAGTGTCTCGAGCGTTGCGCATCATAGGCGATCCAGACCAAAAGTCTCCCGATCAGTGACACATGTAGGTCAGATAAATCGGATCGAGTTGGTTAGCGCGGGGGCGAATATGAATAAGGAAACGCAGCAAAAGGCAGATCCAAAGATCGCGATCTGGGGAAACATGAACAACATGGGGTTTTCCCTGTTGCGCTATTTTCGCGACCTTGGCGCAGATGCCTACCTCTTTCCCTTTTCGAACGACGGTCAGGGCCCATCCGCGCATTTCGCGCCCGAGGCGGATACGTGGGAATTTGATCGATGGAAGAGCTACATCACGGACCTTTCCTTCCCGGATGCGCAGGTTTCGGCCCTAGACGCTCCACACTCTTGGGCGCTTGCCGCCAAGTCGTTGATGCGGAACCTCGTTTGGCGCGATGGGAAACGCCTGACATCGGTTAGTCGGCACGAGATCCGCAAACTGGTTCAGGGGTTCGACTTGATTCTCGGCTCCGGGATCGCACCTGCTGTCCTTCAGCGCGTCGGGCGTCCACTCGATATCTTCGCGCCTTACGCAAACCAGATCGAGTATCTTTCATCATTTGATTTTGAGAGAGCGCACCCGAAATCGTCCATTTTTGCTACTCATGTAAATCGAATTGTCCGCCAAAGACAAATTGACGGGGTGCGGTCGGCCCGAAGAATTGTCAGTTTTGAACAGGAACTGAACGGACGTGTATTGAGGCAACTGGGCCGAACGGCGGAGGCGCTTGCGATCCCCATGGTCTATGTCGACCAAGCTTTGCCCAACGCAGCCCCAAGTCGGCATCTCGCGGAGATTTACGACCGCATCAAAGCGTCCGAGTATGCGGTGCTTCACCATGCGCGCTTGTTATGGAGCAAGCCCGAGCATCTGACCGACGCGCAGTGGAGGCTTGAAAGCAAGAATTCCCACTGGATTTTCCACGCCTTTTCAGACTTGCTGCGTCTGCGTCCGGGTTCCAGGCCGCTTTTGATCGTTGTGGAGTACGGCCCGGATGTCACGAAAAGCAAGCAATTGTGCGCGAGCCTCGGCATCTCCGATCATGTTCTCTGGCTGCCAATCATGCCGAGGCGCGAAGCAATGTGGTTATTAACCAAGGTTGACGTCGGGATCGGGGAATTCTACGACAGTCATGCTATGATCTGGGGGGGCACGGGTTGGGAGGTAATGGCCATGTCCCGACCGCTCATCCAAGGCTTCCATTTTGGACACGGCGAATTCGAAGCAAGTTTTGGCTGCACGGAACCGCCTTTCCTAAAGGTCCGCAACAAAGAGGACGTCACGCGGCATCTGGTTGCCATGATGGATGACCGTCTCGAGGGCACACGCATAGGGAAGGCGTGTCGCGCCTGGTTCGACGCACATAACGGCAGGCATCTGGCACGGCAGTGGCTGCACCTGCTCACGACGTAATCCAAGCACATCTCGGTTCGTAGGTAGCGTCGGACGGAGAACCCTTGGATAACCACTGCGTTTGAACAAAGACAATGGTGTAGGATAGGCCACACTGTACGCGCGCGCATATGTTGCACGTGTGACCAATCATCGGCTTTGTTGCAGAACTCTCGCCGTGAATGATTCACATCAGGAATCCATGCGGTTAGATGGGCAAGATGAGCAAGCCCAAGCCCGCCCGCTACCGCACCACCAACTGGTCCGCCTACAACGCTGCGCTCAGGAAGCGCGGGTCACTGCTGATCTGGCTGGACAAGGAGATGGCCTGGCACGCGCCGCATGAGGGCCGTAGGGGGCGCTCGCCGGTTTTCTCGAACGCGGCGATCCAGTCCTGCCTGTCGATCAAGGTGCTGTTCAAGCTGCCGCTCAGGCAGACCGCCGGGATGGTCGCAAGCCTGCTGCGGCTGGCGGGGCTGGCCCGTTCCGGACTAAGAGGTGG